>JAFQZI010000094.1 GCA_017406005.1 Oscillospiraceae bacterium
GCATATTTGCACGAGCGTTTCTTCCACTCCTTCTGATATTACTATCCGACGGTATTTTGATGGGCATACAAAGTGGTAAACAAGATTACTTACATTGTGCGATGTATGTATATATTCGCTTTCTGACATCCTCTTGATCCGCCCTTCCGTATATAATGCTATTATATACGGAAGGCTCTTCCGCTGCAAGCAGCGGGGAATTTACCCTAATAATGTTTATTAAAGGGCATAAAAAATTTTTATGCCCATTTTGTTATTTTGATTTCCATATCTTTAGATTATTTGTTATAATTATCATAGTTTCCTGTAGTTTTCTATGGGGATCAAAAAATTTTATAACAGGAGGGTATTTTTATGGCCATGGAAATCAGCAGACGCTCCTTTCTAAAGGGAGCAGCAGCAACGGGCGTTGTAACAGCGCTCGGATCGTTAGGGCTTGTATCTGCAGCTGCAGATGAAGCCAAAGAAGAAGCACCGGTAAAAAGCTTCCTGCCCCAGGTAGATTACGACATCAGCGAAGTAAAAGACTATGACGTTGTTGTAGTTGGCGGAGGCGGCGGTGGCATGACGGCAGCTATCCGTTCCGCAGAGCTCGGCATGAAGACGGTGCTGTTGGAGAAGCGCGGTGTAACCGGCGGAACAACGCTCTTTACCGAAGGCCTGTTCGCTATCAACAGCCACTTCCAGAAAGAAAACGGAAAGAACCCGCCCGACCTCGGCTATGACCTGTTCACCATCGCAATGGACTACCATCACTGGTATGCAGACGGTGCCCTCTTCCGGAAGTACATCGACAAATCCGCCGAGGATATTGACTGGCTGGAGAGCGTCGGCGTAGAATTCCGCGGAACGGGCACAATGTGCGCAAACGAGTACAACACCTGGCACCAGTACAAGTATGAAGACGGCCAGATCTCCGGCAGAACCTATGTTGACAACCTGACCAAGGCTGTGACGGAAAAGGGCGCCGACCTGATGCTCAACAGCGAAGGCGTCAATATTGTCCAGGCAGATGACGGAACCGTAACCGGCATCATTGCAAAGGAAGGCGACAAATACATCCAGTACAACGCTGCAAGGGGCGTTATCCTTGCGACCGGCGGCTATGCCGACTGCCCGGATCTGATCCGCGAGTTCGGCAAGAACCCTGACCGTATCGACCCGATGGGTGCAGGCGGAAGAGAAGGATTCGGCATTTATGCAGCACGCCAGGCCGGCGGCACGATGGCTCCGTCCCCCGGATGCCTGATGTTCTACGGCGGATGCATCCCCGGCATCATGTACGGCACGCATCTGTACTGCGCATCGGCCTTCCAGCCGTACTTCTGGATCAACCAGGATTGCAACAGATTCGTCAACGAATACTATGCTGAGAGAAACTTCTGCTTCTCCGGCAACGCACAGAGCATGCAGGACCGCGTTATTTCCATTGTGACGCAGGCTCAGATGGATAAGATGTATGAGAGCGGCGGCACATTCGGCTGCGGCGAGTACGTCCATGCAGGAGAACCGCTGACCGAACTGTGGACACAGTTCCAGCAGCAGAAGGATGCAGGCAACTCTGCCGTCCACGGCCCGATTGAGACTCTTGACGAACTGGCAGCAGAGCTGGATCTCGACCCGGATGCACTGAAAGCTTCTATTGAGAAATACAACAAATTCTGTGCAGAAGGCGTTGACGAAGAATTCTCCAAGGCTCCGGAATATCTGTTTGCCCTTGAGAGCGGCCCGTATTATGCCTTCGAGCTCAAGACCGGTATCTTTGCATCCGTCGGCGGCATGAAGATCAACACGGATATCCAGGTTCTTGACGAGAACAAGCACCCGATCCCCCATCTGTATGCGGTCGGCAACGATGCAGGCGGCCTCTACGGTGATGCTTACGACGTCAGCATCTGCGAAGGCTCCTGCCAGGGCTTCGCTGTATTCAGCGGCAAGACTGCAGCTGAGACGATTGCCGCTACAACCTGAGTTTGGCAGAACGGCAATTAATCTGACAGCATAAAATGATTCAAGGCATTATTCAAGGTAGTAATATCCTGAATAATGCCTGTTTCGTTTTCTGTCAATCTGTGATATGATACCTTTGAAGGTGATCAAATGGATTTTTACAGGATTGAGTGCTTTCTCGCTGCAGCGCAGACGGGAAGCATGACAAAAGCCGCGGAAAAAATGTGTATCTCACAGCCTGCCATGTCTTTCCAGATCCGGGAGATAGAGCGGGAACTGCAGGTTCCTTTGTTTATCCGTGATCATAATGGTGTCCGGTTAACGGAAGCCGGTAAAATCATGCAGGCCGGTTTTATTCACATTCTGGACAATTATCGCCGTCTGCTTGACAAAGCTCTGTCCCAGACGTACGGTAAGCTGCGTTTGATTATAGGATACCACGGATTTATCAACTGGGCAGGAATCCATAATTTTATCGCAGCCTTTTCGGACCGACATCCCGAGTTTGAGGTTGTTGTTATGCAGCAGCAGTGGAGGGAACTTGCAGATTACCTCGAAATAGGTGCTGTTGACGTCGCCTTTCTGGAAACGTCTGAGTTGGCGGATCGTGACAAGCTTTCTTCTATGCATTTGTTCAACGAGGGTACCTGCTTTGCCATGCGCAGATCACACCCTTTGGCAGATCGTGAGAAAGTGACCGTAGATGACATAGAAAAAGACATAGTTATCATGAACAACCATCCTTCCAGATGCATGAACGAACTGATCCGGCATCTGAGGAATTCAGGGATCCGGGAAGATCGATTCCGCTTCTTTGATCAGCTGGACAACTCGCTTGCTTTGGCCGCAGCAGGACAGGGCATCACTTCCCTTCCCCTTTCTTTCCGTCAAGATGAAGTTGACCTGAGCTATGTGGAATATGATTCTCCTGAATGCTATATGTCTTATTCCCTGGCATGGAACAGCAACACGGAAAATCCGGCTGTGAAACTGTTTTGCGCGGAAGTCAGCCGCGAAACATGGCCGTACGGCTGAACGGTTGCGAGTAAAGTTTACTGAGAATAACAGAACCGAATAGTAACTGTAAAACGATAAAGGATGGTTGGAATATGAAAACGGTAAAAATGAACTGGGGAAGGTCAATCCTGATCTCTTTACCGTTTTTTTCTTTGACCATGTTCTGGCAGGCGTATGACTACATCGTACCGCTGATGCTGTCAAAGCATTACCATCTGAGTACAACAGTGTATTCCCTCATCATGTCAGTCGACAATGTGATAGCACTGATTTTTCTTCCCCTGTTCGGCATCTTTTCCGACCGTATCACAGGCAGGCTCGGGCGGCGTACGCCGCTTATTCTGATCGGAACAATCGGAGGGCTTGAAGGCCTGTTTTTTATGAATCTTGCGGATACAAACGCAGTTCTCGGCGCGGAAAACTTCCGGTTTTTCCTTTTATGGCTTTTGCTGACAATCTTCTTTATGAGCCTGCACCGTTCCCCCAGTGCGGCACTTGTGGCCGACTGTTTTATCCGGCCGCAGAGGACAATGGCCAATGCGGTGCTGAATCTGGTAGGCGGGCTGGCCGGAGTGCTGTTCGGCGTAGTCGGGCACATGCTGATCACACAGCAGGATAATGTGCCGAAATTTACCGTCTGCATGTTCTTCGTGATGGTTTCGATTTTGGTTTCGGTTGCAATTTATTTGTTCTTTACCCGTGAGAATCGTTTCGTGAAGGAAGTGCAGGAAGAAAACCTGAAACTCGGCCTGATAGACGAAAAGACGGACAATTCAAACCGGGAGATCACAAAACTTACCTCTTCGGAGATGCGGAGTCTGCTTCTTATCCTCTGCTCGGTGTTTTTTGTCTACATGGGTTATAACGGGTTCCAGACACATTATACGAACTATCTTGTCACGTATCTGCAGCAGCCGGCTTCCTGGACAGGGCCGTATCTCCTCGAGGTGGGGGTCGGGATGCTGATGATGATACCGGCTGCATTTATTACTGCGAAGATCGGAAGGAAAAAAAGCACTCTGATCGGGATAGGCGCCTGTGTTGTTGCCTATTTCGGCCTGAGTTCCGTTACCGTTGAGTTCCCGGAAATGATTTATCTCTGGTTTCTGATTGCGGCTATCGGATTTCCTTTGTTCGGAATCAACCTCGGGCCAATGGTTCTGGAGCTCGGCAAGGACAGTGATTCCGGAAGATATATGGGATATTACTATATGGCAGTGACGGGAGCGCAGATCATCACCCCGACGCTTGCCAGCCTGTTTATCAACAACAAAGGATACCGCATCATCGGAGTTTACAGTGCGGTGTGTACTCTGCTTGCTTTCTGTGCTTTTCTGACGGTAAGGCATGGAGATGTCAGAGTGTCTTTTCAGCAGGCCTTTGATGATGCAGCGACGGTGGAGGATTGAGGAAGAATAGAATTTAGTCTCTTTTTTATGAGTGCAGCAAATCTGCTCGCGAAGACAACATTGTGCCTTATTTGGTGCTCTTTCGCGAGCAAAAAAATTGGAAAAACATAAAATAGGGTTCATATTCTGTTGCGGAATAAGAAACGAGAATTAGAGAACGAAATAAAAACGGGCTTAAAAAACAGGAGGCAGATTTCTCTGCCCCCTGTTTCATTATAGATCTTTTCAGAGTGTATCGACGAACCAGGTGATTGTTTCATCGGTCAGCTTCTCAAGCATGGAAAGATCACCGGTGAAGACCAGGAATGTATGATCTGCTCCTTCCAGAAGAAGGACACGAGATTCCGGATTTGTGGAAGCATCAATAATCTTCTGCGCGGTTTCGGGGAGGACAGTTGTGTCTTCTGTTCCATTGATGGCAAGGATCGGAGCTTTGATATTTGCCACTTCAGCAGGATAATCAATTGCCATTGCAACTTCATAATACTCCGGTGACTGTTTCAAAGGATCACGCCAATCGTATGTCACCTCATAGTATCCTTTTTCTTTTGCGATTTCGTACTGCTCGGCATCGCTTCCCTTCTGATCATAAGCACCGGCCCACGTCAGAACGGATTTGAACACGTCCGTGCGAGCAGCGGTCAGCAGGGCAAGACGTCCGCCCTGACTCCAGCCCATGACACCAGCCCGGTCTTTATCCATATTGTCAAGAGCAGCCATATAGTCATAGCATGCCATAGCATCCGCTACGCCCTTGTCATAGGTGAAATCGATATAATCGGAAGCACTGTCTCCATTGCCGATATAATCAAAACGAATGGTTGCAATTCCTGCTTTGGCCATTTCCGGAGCAGCGTAATCATAAGCATTACCAGCTTCGTGACGGGTTGAGCCGTTACCGTGGAGCATGACAACAAACGGGAACGGGCCTTCACCTGCGGGGACAGTTACAGTAGCTGGGATCTGATGATCGCCGGAATCGATGAAGATATCTTCTTCAGTATAAGAGGCAGGAGATTCTGCAAGCGTTGCTGCGAAGAAAGCACCAGTGGCGTCGACTGCATCACGCAGAGAGGCAAAATCTTCTTCCGTAAAGACATTGAAGGTATGATCCATGCCGTCAATGAAATAGGTTTCGGACTTTTCATTTTTGCTTGCAGCTACGATTTTGTTGCTCCATTCCGGATCAACCGTTGTGTCTTCCTTGCCGGCGATGGCAAGAACGGGCCCGGTGTATCCTTTGGCAAACTCGGCAAGAACATCGGTGTTGGCTACATCGTCACACCACTGTTTGCTGACATTCAGGCTGTCACGCCAGTCAAACTCCATCACGAAGAAGCCATTCTCTTTTGCTTCATCATAATCTGCCTGGGTGAAGAAATCATCGAGAGTCATATCAGGAGCGCCTGCCCAGGTGACACAGGACTTGAATACATCCGGCTGCCAGCCGCAGGCAAGCAGAGCATCCGTTCCGCCCTGACTCCAGCCCATGACGCCGATCGCATCTTTTTTGATATTATCAAGAGAAGCCATATAGTCTGCCGCCGCGACCGCATCTGCCACTGCAGATTTGAAAGTATACTGCATGTAATCTGCTTTGCTGTCACCGTTTCCGGGGAAATCGATACGAATAGTTGCAAGGCCATACTTTTCAGCAAGAATCGGTGCTGCAACAGCATATCCGCCGCCTGCCTCATCACGGTTGGAACCGGTACCATGCAGCATAACAACCGCCGGGAACGGGCCTTCACCGACGGGGATCGTGACCGTTGCCGGGATCTGATAGTCAGCACCATCGATCAAAACGACTTCCTCGGTGTACTTTGCTTCTTCTGCAAAGGCAAGAGCAGTGCAGGAAAGCAGCAGGGCAAAAACCAGGCTGAGACACAGGAGAGTTCTCTTCATTTTCGCATTTCCTTTCTGATTTTTATTTATTTAGACTCCTGTTGGGTCCGAAGCTATCATAGCAAAAAGAAATCATCGTGTCAAGCAAGCAAAAATGCAAAACCACAATATAATGTTATTTAATTTAGCACAAATGTTCTATATATTGTTGTTTTCGGATTTCTTGTTCAAAGAGATACCACAGGTTGTTCATCACAGGCAGAAAGAAAAAAGCCTGTCTGTTTCGACAAGCTTTTCAGTGAACTTATTTTGTCCAAAGAACCATACCGGTTTGGACGATCTCCTGATATAAGGGGAAATCACTGCGCTTATTGGTGAATGACGTGATATCAATATCGATAACGGAATACCTCCCGCAGTGCTTTTTATTTAGGTCTGATACAGCATCAGATAAACGCTCCTCCTGATCTTCACTGATCTTATAGGGAGTCAGCACCGCGATATCAATCTCCCCTTCATTGGATGTGTTTTCAGCAGCGAGGCCATATAAAAGAACCTTACAAGCTTTATACTGCAGAGCGTTCAAGATGCACTGTACGAGATCATCATATCCATTTTTATCCAATATGAGTCCCCCTCTTTGAGCATCAGTCACGTGAATTATCACAATGTTGATACAATCAGTTTACAGAGAAAGCGAATTGTATTTATTTAAAAGTCGTATCCATATTACATCATTTTTTTCTCTATGTCAATGCTGTTTAATAACAGAATTACAGTTTAAAACCGAATGTATTTCTGAATTTGTTATTATGGATATTGAGGGATTGTCATAGAAAAGCCTGAGGTTGAAAATGGCCTCAGGCTTTAAATATATTATCAATATTATGTACTTTCTGTAATCGGGATCCCGCTGTTTGCAAAGGCTTCCGAGAGGAATTTCCACGAGGAAGAAGCATTCGGGTTTTGCTGGAGTGCCTGCATTTCAGGCAGAACACCGGCATCCTCGAAGAGACCGCTATAGCTGGAAAAATCAGCTAAACAGTCATCCAGAAGCGCTGAAAGCGAGGGATAGTTTTCCGCAAAGCGGGACTGCTGCTCGGCCGAGAGCGCATTCCAGACGGAAGTGAATACCTCACTCAAACCTGAGGAAGACAATTTTTCCGTGTTGTTTACAGCAAAGGTAAGCACTTTCACAGCGCCTATCGCCTGCTTCAGAGAAGATCCGGCGGTGCCCATTTCAAGTTCACAGATGGGCATGAAAAAGCCGTCTGTGAGTTCCTGAGCAGAGATTGCGGGTGCGGCAGGCTCAGCGGCAAAGGCAGGGGTTGCTGCAGGAGTCGATGCTTTTTGAACTGAACAGGAAGCAAGGAGAAGAGAAAGAATCAGGAAAGGAATTAAACAGGTCAGTTTTTTCATGGTTATAATCTTCCGTTATTTTGGTTTTTTGAAAGAGGAGAGGAAGGCTTCGCGCGTTATGATGCGGGAGAGAGCTTCGGCTGAAGCCTGCGTGCTCAGGTGCTCGGGAAGGCCGTTTTCTCTCAAAAAGAGGGTACGCTTTTCTTTGCTGTCAGGAAATCCGGTAAGGCCGACAGAATAGAGATCTGCGACAGTGATAGGATCGCAGGATGCAGGAGAATACACCTCATCCACCGTCTCAAAAGAGCTAGCTGGGAACGTCGCACGCTCCCCGCGCGTCGTGATGTCCCCCTCTCCATGAGGGGAAGGTAATACAAGGAATGTAGCGCCGGCGGTGCGAAGAGCCTCGAGGAGTACTTCCCTGTTCATGCCTTCTACCCCAAGCTTTCCCTCTTTACCCGGGGAAGCTTTTCTTTTTTCTTTGCCGTTAACATCCGGAATATAGGCATGCTTGATGAACTCTTTCGGGACAAAAGACTTGATGCAGGATCGGATCTGGAAGCCGGATGCATCGGAATCGGTGAGGATGATGATTCCGGTGCGTTCAGCAGCCTGAAGGATGGTATGGCGAGTGGACTCATCGTGATAAAGCTGAAAGCCGTTTGTCACGATGATGAGAGCATCGACAAGCTGGCTAAGGGTATTTTTATCATACCGACCTTCCACAACAATAGCTTCCCGAATGGAAGGTTTGCTCATGAGGCATCCTCCGCATCGTCTAGCATCAGGTCGAGCAGCACCTGCGTAAGGAGGCCGGATTCATCCACAGAAGAGGTTTTCATGCTGTACTCAGCATTTACACAGCTTTCGATGGCTGCACGCAGCTGCGGAAAAGTGAATCTGCCGGCTGCAGAAATCAGACGATCGGCTATAAAATCCCAGGTGATGGAAAAGAGTTTTATTATTTCCGGTTTTCGCTTGCCTGCATGAAGAGCAAGTTTGACACCGTAGGTTTTGCGAAGCTGCGAGGCAACAAGAGAGAGCATGCCTATGGGCTCGTTTTCTTTGTTTTTCAGGAGCTCGGCGAGAATATGCAGGGCGTTGTCGTATTTCTTTTCAGAAATCAGGTTGATCATCTCAAAAACGTCAGCTTCCGGAATATGGCTGGCAACCGCTTCTACGTCGGAAACATGAACGACACTGCCTTTGGCGTAGGCAGCAATTTTGTCGATTTCAGGGATGAGTCGGTTCATCAGATCGCCGCTGATAAGAACGAGGCGCTCCTTTGCGGCAGGCTCGATGGTTTTTCCGGAAGCAGCAAACCGCTTGTCCATCCATCTGAAGAGAGCAGTTCTGCCCTGCGCGGAAAACAGCAAAGCAGTCCCCTTCTCTTTCAGGAACTTCACAAATTTCAGACGTCCATCCGGCTCATAAGAAGCGTCCTGGAAAAAGACGACAGTGCAGTAATCCGGAACGGACTGTAGGAGACTGATTGCTTTGTCGGTATCCGGGAGCTTGTTGATATCGACATTGCGGAGTTCGATAAAGGTCCTCTCCGAAAGGAACGGCATGACGTCAAGCGCTTTGGCAAGCAGAGAGAGGTCAAGTGCAGGCCCGTCAAAACGTTTATAGCTAAAGCCGTCATCTCCGCCCGGCAGGCAGCAGTCACGAAGTTTGGTGAGGAAAAAATCGCTGAGATAATCCTCGTTGCCATAGAGGAGGTAGATGCGTGCGGGTGGTGCAGTCTTCAGTTTTTTCAGTTCTGCGTTAAAATCACAGGAAGGTGGTGGTTTGGGCATGATTTATACCTTATAGAATAGAAATAATTCTTTATTCGTTGTAATCGGTGCTGTGGAGTTATTTTATCACTGGTTTGATTTGTTTACAACTATCGGATAAAAAACTGAACTGTCCCAGAGAGATCGGTACGATAAACAGGAATGTTATGGCCGGAAAGGGCTTCCAGCGTTTCAGGAGAAGGATGGCCGTAAGTATTATAGCCGGTAGAGATCACGGCAGTAGCATGAGGAACAGCTGAGAGAAGTTCTTCGGAACTTGAAGTCTTTGAGCCGTGATGGCCTACGACAAAGAGATCAATGTCCGGGAACGTGTTTTCAGACAAGAAGCAGCGCTCTGCTTCTTTCGGAGCGTCACCGGTAACGAGCAGATCGTACTCCCCTACAGAGGAAACGGAAAACAGACAGAGTTCGTTGGTATCCCCGGCATCAAGCGGTGTTGTCATTTTGAGAGAAATCCTGCCGAGCGAAGCTTCCGCCTCTTTCCCCACTGCGGTAATTTTAGTACCGTGTGATTCCGCAGCGGCGAGAATGGATTCCAGCTGCGAATCCTCATCCGTTGAGTAGGCGTAGAAGACGATTTCGTTCACGGGAAGATACTCCATAAGAACAGGAATCCCGTTGACATGGTCTTCGTGCAGATGCGTGAGGAGAAGAAGATCTACCTTTTTTCGTCCACAGGAGAGAAGATATCGGCCGACAGCGTCACCGGCGTTTTCAGCCGAGAAGATACCGCCGCAGTCAATCAGAAGCGTATTCTCACCGGAGAACACCGAGACAGACTGCCCCTGCCCGACATCGATGACAGAAAAGACTCCTTCTGCCCGATTGAAACGCATCAGGGTAAAAAGAAGAAGCGCCACAAGTGAGACAGCAGATATAGACGACGGGATCAGCACTTTTTTCCATGAACTGAGCGGAAGGGATACGAACAGAAAGAAAAGAAGATAAGTGCCTGCTACCCAATAGATTGCCGTATCACTGCAGGTATAAAGTGAGGCAAAAGGAACAGCAGAAATTGCTTTTGCCGAGGCGACGATATAACGGATCAGGAAGCTGACCGGCACAGCAATGAATGCTGCAGCAGGCAGAAATAACAGTGAAAGCAGCACAGCAATAATCGAGCCCCAGAAACACAGGGAAACCGCCCACATTACAAGCAGATTGGTTATCGGAGAGAGCACCTGAACACTGCTGAAGTGCAGTGCCGTGACAGGCACCGCAAAGACCATAACGCTCAGGGAGCTGGAAAAGATCCCGATCAGATACCGCACGGGAGCAAAAGACGAAAAACGCCCGAAGAGAGACATGAAAAATGCCTGAAGCCGCGGCGCCAGAATCAGGATACCTGCAACGGCACAGAACGAGAGCTGTAGCCCTGCACTTCTGACAGAAAACGGATTGGCAAGGAGCAAAAAAGAGAGAGCCGCTGTGAGAGACGTAAGAGGATCATCTTCCCGATGAAGAAGAGGAGCAAGCAGGAAGAGCGTCTGCATAATGCCGGCACGGACAGCTGAAGGAGGCAAACCGGTCATAAACACGAAAAACCAGACAATCAGCAAAGAAATCAAGGCGCTTTTGCGCGTATGGCCGAAAACAAGCCAGAGGAAACCCACCAGAAAACCGATATGCATGCCCGAAACGGCGACGATATGCATAATACCTGAGCGGGACATGGAGACCGCAAGATCCGGGCGACGATACAATTCCGTTTTGTCTCCAAGCAAAAGAGATCGAACGAAGGAACTGTCGTCTTCTGAAAAGATGCGATTGATCTGTTTCAAAACGATTTGCCTGGCACGTGCAGGGAGCATACGAACAGCATAACCTTTTTCTCCCAGCGTGGCAGCACCTTTACCGGATCCTGTGAGGTAGATCCCGGATGCAAGATCACCTTCATAAGGTTCGCCATAGCGCACATCTGTTGAGCGGAGACGAGCCGTCAAATATACGAGCTGGCCGGGCTCGGCATCAGAAATGGAATAAGTGGTGTCGTAAATCCGAATGCCGAGCGAAGGGAGGCCTTCCGTAGCAAGGATTCCTTCAGCTGAGACGAATGAAGCTCCGGCACGCGGATAGTCCGTCAGGACAACGGCGAGCGGAAGCGTTTGACCGTCAAGATCATGAGCTTTTTCCACAGTAAGACTGCTGTATAGAGAAAACCAGAGCAGGCCGAGCGCCGCGGAAAAGGCGACAATACGTATTGCAGAACGGTAACGCAGAGAACGAAGAAAACAGAACAGGAGCCCAAAAAGGAGAAAGGCAATTGCGAAAACCATTTTTGTCACAGTGCCGGGCATATACGATGCACACAGCACTGCAGCGGAAAATGAAATTGACGCAATTGCCAGAATTCTCATAGAATTATATTACTTTTA
This sequence comes from Oscillospiraceae bacterium, assembly GCA_017406005.1. Lineage (GTDB taxonomy): Bacteria > Bacillota > Clostridia > Oscillospirales > Oscillospiraceae > Limivicinus. The sequence goes on from JAFQZI010000094.1 coordinate 11,755, forward strand.
CGTTCGTTCTCAGTACCCTGAAGTTGCGCGGAAGGGAACGCTTTACCTCGATTATAGTCTCTGCTCCGCGCTTAAGAAGGGTAAATAGGCTTATATGTTAAATAATCAGTTCAGTTTAGAAGGTTTCCTTCATCTTTTTGCCGCCGAGGATATGGAAGTGCAGATGGTAAACCGTCTGCCCACCGTCTTCCTTGCAGCAGTTGATAATACGGTAACCGTTGGTAAGACCTTCGGCAGCGGCAATCTTCGGGATTGCCTCAAAAATCTTTGCTACAGCGCCGGAATTCTCCGCAGTGATTTCATCGGCACAGGCAATATGCTCTTTCGGTACGACGAGCACATGTACAGGAGCCTGGGGATTGATATCCCGGAAGGCATATACGAATTCATCTTCGTACACTTTGGCAGATGGGATATCTCCCGCTATGATTTTGCAGAATAAACAGTCGTCCATGATGTAACTCCTTCCCATAAATAATTAATTCAGTTTTGAAGCAACAAACGGTTCGAGAGCCGCAAGGGATTCATCCAGCTTTGAGAGATCGGAACCACCGCCCATAGCGGAATCCGGTTTGCCGCCGCCTTTGCCGTTTGTAATGGCCGTCACGTGGCGGATTACATCGCCCGCCTTCACACCAGCAGCGACAGCATCTGTACCACAAACACAGAGATAGGAAATTTTATCTCCGTTAACAGAAGCCAGCAAAGCGACGACCGCCTTGTCTTTGTCGCGCAGGACATCGCCGAGGCTTCGGAGTGCGGCTGCATCGGTGTCGGAGAGCTTTGCGGTAGTGACATGGAGTGAACCTACAGTCTTTGCCTTTTCCAGATAAGAACCGGCATTTCCGGAGGATTCCTTGGCCTTGTACTGCTCAATCACCTTTTTCAGGTCGCGAATCTCAGCTGCCTGCGCATTGAGACGCTCAGGAAGATCGGCGGGAGTCGCCTTGAACATTGCGGAGATGGAAGAGATCAGTTCAGCTGTCTCCTGCAGGAGGGCAACAGTTTTAAAACCGGTAACGGCTTCGATCCTGCGTACGCCGGAGGCTACGGAAGCTTCCGACACAATACGGAAGGAACCGACTTTTGCGGTATTCGCAAGATGCGTACCGCCGCAGAGCTCGGCACTGAAGTCACCCATTCTGACAACCCGGACGGTGCTGCTGTACTTTTCACCGAAGAGGGCCGTGGCACCGGACTTTTTGGCATCTTCCAGGGACATGATATCTGTAACGACATCGGCACCGGAAAGAATATAACCGTTGACGAGATCTTCGATTTTGCGGAGATCCTCTTTGGAGACTGCTGCCATATTGGTAAAGTCAAACCGGAGAGAATCATCCTGGACGAGAGATCCGGCCTGATGGACATGGTCACCCAGCACTGCACGCAGGGCGCTCTGGAGCATGTGCGTTGCGCTGTGCGCACGGGCGATAGCCTCGCGGCGCGGTTTATCATAAGAAGAAACAACCGTATCACCAAGCTTTAGCGTCCCGCCGGAGAGGCGGCCGTAATGCATATACTTTCCGCCTTTGTTGCGAATGACATTGGTAACAGTAAAGACAGCATCACCACAGCTGATGGTACCACGGTCTGCTTCCTGACCGCCCATCTCGGCATAAAGGACTGTGCGGTCGAGAACAAGAATACCGTCATCCCCGTCATAGAGGTCAGAAGCCTGCTCGCCTTCCGAAACGATGGCGAGGATCTTGCCTTCAGTCGTTTCAGCGTCATAGCCGACGAATTCGGTATCAGGGATTTCCTTGCCGAACTCAATACCGGCCCAGCCGAGGTCGCCCAGAGCCTTGCGGGCTTCTCTTGCACGGACGCGCTGTTCTTCCATCAGGGTATGGAAAGCGTCTTCATCGACGGTCATGCCCTCGTCAGCGCACATCTCGATAGTCAGGTCAAGCGGGAATCCAAAGGTATCATAGAGCTTGAAGGCATCCGCACCGGAGAAGACAGACTCATTCTTTTGTTTGTGATCATCCAGCAGATCCTTGAAAATCGCCATGCCGGCATCGATGGTCCGGTTGAAGTTTTCTTCCTCATGACGGATCACGGAGATAATGTAGTTCTCCTTCTCGCGAAGCTCCGGATACTGGCATTCGTTTTCATGGACAACAGTATCGACAATCTTCCAGAGGAAAGCATCGTTGACATTCAACAGTTTGCCGTGACGGGCAGCACGACGCATCAGGCGGCGAAGCACATAGCCTCTGCCTTCGTTGGAGGGCAGAATACCGTCACTGATCATAAAGACAGAGGAACGGATATGGTCCGTAATCACGCGAAGAGAGATGTCGGCTTTATGATCACGGCCGTAATAGGCGCCGGTAAGTTCGCTGACCTTGTTGGTAATATTCATCACCGTGTCAACATCAAAGAGGGAGTTCACATTTTGGCAGACACAGGCAAGGCGCTCAAGACCCATGCCGGTATCAATGTTCTTCTGCTTGAGCTCGGTATAGTTGTTGTGCCCATCGTTATCAAACTGGGAGAAAACATTATTCCAGACTTCAATATAACGGTCACAGTCACAGCCTACCGTGCAGGTCGGCTTACCGCAGCCGTACTCCTCGCCGCGGTCATAGTAGATCTCCGAGCAGGGGCCGCAGGGGCCAGCGCCATGTTCCCAGAAGTTATCTTCCTTGCCGAAGCGGAAGATCCTTTCGGGAGCGATGCCGATCTCTTTGTTCCAGATATCAAATGCCTCGTCATCATCCATGAAAACAGAAGGATACAGGCGGTCGGGCTCCAATCCTACCCATTCCGGAGAGGTGAGGAATTCCCAGCTCCAGGCAATCGCTTCATGCTTGAAGTAATCACCGAATGAGAAGTTGCCGAGCATTTCAAAATAGGTGCCGTGACGGGCTGTTTTGCCGACATTGTCTATATCGCCAGTGCGGATGCACTTCTGGCAGGTGCAGATTCTGTGCCGCGGGGGCTCTTCTTCGCCTCTGAAATAAGGCTTCATGGGCGTCATGCCGGCATTGATGAGAAGAACACTGGCGTCATTTTGCGGAACAAGAGAGAAGCTGGGAAGGCGGAGATGGCCTTTGGTTTCAAAAAAGCTCAGGAACATCTCACGCAGTTCATTCAGACCGTGATAAGGATGCATAGTAATACCTCCGGGAATAGATTTTTTACAAACAACGGTTCTTGCGGATAATGGTATATTTCGGAACGGGTATAGGTAAATGCATTCGGAAATGCATCATTGCGCGGTGGGTATCGGGGATTTCTTCGCCGTTTTCATCGGTGATTCTGTCTGCTGTAAAACGTATGGGAAGAGTTTCGGGATTCATAAGCTCCAGTTCATCACCGGTGAAAAAGCGATTTCGCTGTGTAAGGAGTGCGTTGCCATCGTCATCACATTCCTCGACTACAGCAACGATATCAGCCGTCTGGGAATAGGATGAGGAACCGTAATGCTGACCGGGATAGCCATAGAAAAAGCCCGTGCAGTAATTGCGGTGGCTGACCTTTTCGGTTTCTGCAATCCAGTGCGGATCCAGTGTCTCGCCGCGAACTGCGGTATCAATCGCATGCCGATAGGCATTGGTGATGACAGCCGTATAATAAGCACTCTTCATACGGCCTTCAATCTTGAAGCTCTCAACGCCGGCATCGATCAGTTCCGGGAGATGTTCAATCATACGAAGATCATTGGAGTTGAGGATAAAGGTGCCGTTATCTTCCGTGATTTCAAAATACTCTCCGGGTCTGGTTTCTTCCACGAGATGATATTTCCATCGACACGGCTGAGCACACTGGCCGCGATTAGCATCCCTGTCTGCAAGGTAATTGGATAGCAGACAGCGGCCGGAGAAGGAAACACACATTGCCCCGTGCACAAAAGCTTCAAGACGGAGATCATCGGGGGTATGGGCGCGGATTTTACGGATTTCTTCCAGTGTGAGTTCCCTGGCGAGAACTACTGTGTCAGCTCCCTGATCGAAAAGATAATTTGCCGTTGCGCTGTTGACCACACCGAGCTGGGTGCTGACATGACGCTTGACCCGGGGCGCATAGCGGGCAGCAAGTGTAAGAACACCGAGATCAGCAATAATCAGCCCGTCTACAGCAGCAGCCTGAAGGAACTTCAGGTAGTCCGGCAGTCGTTCCAGTTCCTCTTCACGAGGAAGTGTGTTGCAGGTAACGTAAACCTTCACACCTGCAGCGTGTGCGATCTCTACCCCTTTTTTAAGTGTGTCATTGTCAAAATTGGCGGCAGCAGCCCGCATGCCGAACTCACGCCCAGCGAGATAGACCGCATCTGCCCCGTAACGAACCGCCATAATCAGGCGCTCAAGATCTCCCGCCGGAGAAAGAAGTTCAGGCTGCGTTATGGGGATGTGTTGCTGCATAATTGGAGAACTCCTCATAGCTGGTAAAGAAGTTGAGCTTATCACTGTCGGGATCGGCATAGAAGTAATAGTAATTGCTCTCAGCAGGATTCAGAGCTGCCGTAATGGAAGCAAGGCCCGGATTGCAGATCGGAGTCGGCGGCAGACCGACATTGAGATGCGTGTTGTAGGGAGAATTGTCTGCCAGCATTTCAGCCGTGGGTTCTCCCTTATGATCCTGATAGAGATACAGAATCGTGGAATCCATCCCGAGAGACATCCCGTTTACAAGGCGGTTATAGATGACGGACGCAACGTATGCACGGTCTTCCTCCAGTTTGGCTTCCTTTTCAATAATGGAAGCAACCGTAACAATATCTTTTACGGTAAGGCCCATTTTTTCCGTCTGGGAAATCATATCGTTGTTATATTTGAGATAAAAGTTGTTGAGCAGCTTGTTTATGGCAGAGGAGGCCTCCATGCTGACATAGAACTGGTAGGTATCCGGGAAGAGGTATCCTTCCAGACGTGCTGCTCCTGCATAAGAGGAACTCTCCACAAAGTCATACTTGAAGTTATACTCCGCTGCAGCTTTCAGGAAGGCATCATATGTGGCAACTTTGTTTTCTTCCAAGCGACGGAAGATATCCTGCATGGTGAAGCCTTCCGGAATCGTCACGTCCACAGTGACCATTGCACCGGCGCCTTCCCGCATGTTCTGGACAAGCGCACGATAGTCATAGGAGGATTTCAGCTCATATTCTCCCGGATCAAACTTTACATCGGCGTTTGAAATTTTACAGAAAAACTCAAAAAGCCAGCTGTAATGAACAAGCCCTGCCTGCTTCAATGTATTGCTTACATACTTGAGGTCAGCATGGGTAATGATTTTTTCCTCTTCCGTGCCGTCATCCTTCTTAACAATGACGGTTTCTGAGGTAAAGGCAGAAGTCGGCAGATCTACCGTGGCGGTAAAACTTCGTTTGTTGAGTGCCATAACATCGCTTGCGGCCATCCATGCAAAAAAGGCAAGTGCGATGGAAAGACACAGAATGAACAGGAAATACATTAACCCTCCAAGGCAGCCGGAACGCTGTTCGCGCTTCCGCACTTTGGAAGGAGGAGTCGGAGGTGTGATATCCTCCTGTTTCACATTGATCGGGACCGGATCATGTGTCGATTTTCTTCTCCCTTTAAGAACAGGATCTTTTTTGGGGGCATCGTTCTGACGAACTTCATTGTCAGAAATCGCCTCCATCAAACGCGTATCGAAAAGATCGTCGCCTTGTGTGGCACTGGTATCGTTCAGCCGTGTAGGATCCTGGAAAGTGTTATTCAGTTTTTCTCTTTCATCGGCCATAAAATTCCTCCGTCAGAGTACACTTTTGACCAGAGCAAATATTTCATCATTTTTCTCATCAAGAGCTCGCTCATTGCCGTATTCATCCAGACAGGAGATGCGGTGCCAGCCAAAATAATCACATGCAAGATCGGCTGTATGCAGGCATTTTTCGAGGTAAGACGGGTCCTTTTCGTGGATGTCGGCATGCGTGCCTGTTCTGTCCTGACGGCGTTTCATTCGGGCAAGTGATATTTCAACCGTAGTATCCAGATAAATGACGAGATCCGGCTTCGGAAGCAGCATCTTATTGAATTCAAGATCACCAAGCCAGGCAAAGAAGGCCGGTAATTCTTGATCCGGGAGCTTGGAGCCCTGGTGAATCATGTTGGATGTAGTATAGCGATCAGAAAGGATCAGACCGCCGTTATGATAGATTTCCCCCCAGTCATCCCGGTAGGAAGCGAAACGGTCAACCGCAAAAAAGGTTGAGGCTGTGTAGGCATTGACATCCCCTGGTTTGGAACCGAAAGCCCCTTCCAGATAAAGCCGCAAAAGGGCACTGCTTTCTTTGTCATATCGCGGGAACACGATATGGTAAAACGAAATCCCATCCTCATTCAGACGATCACAAACACGCTTGTACTGCGTGCTTTTGCCGCTGCCGTCAATTCCTTCCAGAACGATTAACTTACCCAATTTATTCCTCCCGGATCAGACAGAGAGCTAACCCCTGTACTTTCTTAGTTTTCCGAAAACTCACGCAGGCGAAGCGATGGATTTTTGTCCAGAGCCCAGGTAACGCACCAGGGAGAGGTGAACAGCAGCAAATTACTGCCTTTGAAATCCTGAACCCACCGGGTATCACTTGTCAGATTCAGTGAAGATATGTCAAGATCTTCATTCTCAACCCAGCGAATCACCTCGAAAGGCAGATCACGACGCCGGATTTCCACACCATATTCCGTTTTCAGCCTGTATTCCAGAACTTCAAACTGAAGAACGCCAACGACACCGACGATTACTTCTTCAAATCCGGTATTAGGCGCATGGAAAATCTGGATAGCACCTTCCTGGGCAATCTGCTCTATCCCTTTCTCGAACTGCTTGCGCTTCATGGTATCGATCCGTTCCACAGCAGCAAAGTGCTCGGGAGCAAAAGTAGGGATACCGGCAAAGGCAATGTTCATTCCCTTTTCACAGATCGTATCGCCGATGGAAAAGATGCCCGGGTCAAACACACCGATAATATCGCCTGCGTATGCCTCATCGATGATCGCTCGATCAGACGCCATAAGCTGCTGAGGCTGAGCCAGGCGAAGTGCCTTGCCACCCTGCACATGATAGTATTCCTTATCCCGTTCAAATCTGCCGGAACAGATACGCATAAAGGCAATCCTGTCTCGATGTGCTTTGTTCATATTGGCCTGGATTTTGAAAACGAAAGCAGAAAAGCCTGAATCGAAGGGATCAACAGCCGTCTCCCCTGCCATACGCGGCAATGGAGAGAGCGTCATTTTCAGGAAGTGTTCAAGAAATTCCTCTACGCCGAAGTTATTCAGCGCAGACCCGAAAAAAACCGGGCTGAGCTTCCCACCATGGACCTTTTCCAGATCAAACTCATATCCTGCACCGTCGATCAGCTCAATATCATCAAAAAGCGTCTGCCGCAGCCTTGGGCCGATAAAGGAATCAACGGTTTCAACATCATCAGCGGAAATCTCTGTAGCACGAATACGGCTCTGACCTCTGTGTGCATCGGTAAAAGCAAGAATTTTGCGGGTTTCCCGATCATAGACGCCTTTGAACTGCTGCCCACACCCGATCGGCCAGTTTATAGGATAGGTTCCGATACCGAACTCATTTTCCAGCTCTTCCATCAGTTCATATGGATCACGGGCTTCTCTGTCCATCTTATTGATGAAGGTAAAAATAGGAATGTGACGCATCGCGCAGACTTTAAAAAGTTTGCGTGTCTGCGGTTCAATACCCTTTGCGGCATCGAGCACCATCACAGCGGAGTCCGCCGCCATGAGCGTGCGGTAAGTATCTTCCGAAAAGTCCTGATGTCCGGGAGTATCGAGAATATTGATACAATAACCCTCGTATTCAAACTGGAGAACAGAGCTCGTGACGGAAATCCCTCTCTGCTTCTCCAGATCCATCCAGTCAGACACGGCATGGCGGCTTGTGGCCTTGCCTTTGACAGATCCGGCTGTCTGAATAGCTCCGCCGTAGAGTAAAAGCTTTTCCGTAAGCGTCGTTTTACCGGCGTCAGGATGTGAAATGATAGCAAAAGTTCTTCTTCGTCTGATTTCTTCTTTCAGGTCAGGCATTGTATTCTCCCAAACAGTTCATTAACCGAGATATAATAACACCTTGTCCCTGTCGTGTCAATCATTTGAATCCACGACTATGGGTGACAAATTTGACTGAGCCGTATTTTCCTTAGCAGGGGCAGGTGCTGACGATTTGGAACCTGTTTTGGAAACAGTCTTTTTCTGAGCAGAACCTGATGCAGGGAGAAGCGGACGGATGATATTATAAAGTTCAAGGCCTTCTTTCTGGCCAAAAAGCTTGATAATTTCACGATAAGCCGCCTGACGGAAGTTTTTGCTTCCATAAAGCTTCATAACCGTAGCGGTGGCTTTCCCGATTTTCTCACTTTCCACCTTATTGTCACGAAGGGCAACGGTGATTTTGTTATTCATCTGCGTTTTTTCTGTTGCGCCTCGAACAGGATGGTTGTTCTGAGCTTCCTGAGGACGTATCACTACTGTCTCTTCTGATGAAGTTACAGGAGCAGCTTCGATAACAGGAGGAGTAGTAGCTGTAGCCGGATTTGCGGAAGCCTGAGCTGGATCAGCAGAACCAACGATATTTTGCGGTACTGCTGGAACAGATAACATAGATGGCTGTGCATTTGCCTGTGCAGCTCGCATGCGGTAAGGGGATTTTGCAGAAGACGGTTTTGCATTAGATGAATGGGTGGATGACTGTGATGTATGTGTTGCTTCATCCGCCTTTTCGGTCTTCATCGACTTCATCTGTGATATCTTTGTGTTCTTTTCGCTCCAGAAAGCAAGCGTATTGTGAAAACCCGCATCATTGCTGACAATGATATATTCCGGTTCCTTTCCAACGGTACCGATCAGGAATCCGAGGTAGCTCACAAGCTGCATATCCAGAGACTGCTTCCCGACATTCACCTTGTGAAACTGCAGCTTCGCCTGTATTTCACTGAGAATATCAAGGCTGATTTTGCTGGCATTTTTTGTATAAAAGAGATGCACGGTGTCTTCCGGCTTCAGGCTGCCGATCCCTTCAAGCCCTTTTTCGTGCACATTTTCAAAGTCAATGAGATAAATTCTCTCGATAACAGGCTTCGCCTGTACGGAATAATCCAAAAGTAGTACCTCCATAAAAGAATTATTGCTGGATTATAGCATGAATAACAGATTTTCGCAATCTTTCCCGGGAAAAGATTTTTGTATGAACTACACAAAGAAACCGCACCCGAATGGATGCGGTTTCCGAAATTGTTTTGCTGTCTCAGCAATCAGTGCATGCTTTTGCTTTTCTTGAACTGCGGAACAATGATCACTACAAGCGCTGTAGCCGACAATGCCAGAATCACGAGCCAAAGAGTAATGTTGCTGTTATCACCCGTGGCAGGGTTATTGGATGCCTGCGTTGCGGAAATTACGCGGAAGGTCGTCGTGGTGTAATTATATCCGTTGTTGCCATTGTAGACATACGCGGAGATATAATATGTACCGAGAGCGAGCCTGTTGAGGAAGGCAGGATTGAGCGTGAAGCCGTTCGTGCCGTTCCACGTGTAGGCAGAGGGATCAAGCTTCGTCGGGTTAGAGGAACCGATCCAGATGCCGGCATCCTGATTGATACGGTCGGAAGCCTGGAAGTTCACTACTCTGTTGCCGCCATAGACATGGTAATCAATGCCGTTTGCCTTAAGGCCCATACCAGTGGTAACGGTCGCACTTGCTTTACCGAGACCTGTAACTACTTCAAGCGTATGATCCTTGGAATCCAGCGGAGCGAAGTAAGTACCCTTGATAGAGAGAGTCTTGGTTGAAGCATCGTAGGTCCAGTATCCGCTCGGAACCAGTTCGCCGTCAACATAGACTGTCTGCGGAGCCGGGTTCACCGTGAAGTTCACGTAGTTGTCAATCTTGCTCCAGTCAACCTTTGTCGGGCTGATGGTCACATAGTCGTTCTTGATCGTGAGCGGGAGGTTCTTCAACGCACCGTCGAAACCGTTCCAGTTCAGGAAGACCCAGTTTTGGCCAGCAGAGAGGTTGTTCAGATCTGCATAGGAGATGATATAGAAATAATATCCCGCATATGGACCGCTCGGCACGACGCCCCAAGTGGTACGATCTCCAGCAGCAGGCCCTGTCATGCCAACATAACCTGTACCGCCATCATAGATGTAGTTCTCGAGCAGAATAGAGTTGGTATTATCTGCTGCATTGCCAATGGTTACTTTGTCAGGTAACTCACTTGTGACAACAGCAACATTCCAGTTAATTGCCCCGATCGGATAAGCAGTCTTGTTCTTAACCAGATCAAACGTATCGTTGAGATATTTTACAATTTCACCGTTGAAGAGTTCCCGATCAATAACGTAAGTCGATGGATCCGCTCCAGCAGTTACTGTCACGTCGGCATTGTTCGGACTGATTATTCTTGAAGTCGGATCACTATCCACGAGTCCATTCGGTACTGCAAACAGTCCCGCATACTTCGGGAAGACATAAAGACGGAGTTTATCCTGCATTACATAACCGGTAATTTTATCATAGAAAGTGAAGCGCAAATCATAACGTCCGGAAGGAAGATCTTCTAGTACTGCCCTATCTGGAATTCTAATCGTACCTGTTTTACCTTTTTCTGCTGTAAAGATCGGATACACCTTGCCATTTTCGACTACTTTGCCATTATCATCAGTGTAGATACCGACGGCATCAATCTGGACAAGAGCTGGAGCCACTTCTTTGAATACCAATGGATCGGGATTGCTCTTATCATAAACGATGTATGGAACCTTTGTGCCATCTTTCAACGTTTCTGTGCCATATCGCTTGGTAATGGTTGTATCGATTTCAACATTCGGAGTGTCATTGTAGAGAACTTCATAGTAATTATCTTTTTCAACCAACTTTACATATGAAATATCAGGATTAACAAAAGTAGCTACTTTTTTGAGAGTATTTGACGGATCGTCAACAGCTTCTTTGTATGCAAACCAGCCACCATCAATTTCAAGAGAAGCAATTGTTGGGTCAGGATTAAATACTGGAGTAGATGAATCATTCTTGACAAAATGAACTAGTGTCTCGCCACCATCTGTAAGAATACCTACATCATTATGAGATTCAATGTTCATGCCGTTAACAGTCACGCTGCCGCCATAAACATGGAGACCATTTGCGAAATGCTCTACCGTAACACTAGGTCCGATATGTACCGTTCCATCATCGACAACAATACCATCATTTCCTGCATGATCACCGGAATGACTTATGGAAATATTTTTAATTGTTACTGGGCCAGTAATTCCACTTGCATCAATCTCTATTGCCGGAGCTGAAATATCTAGAGTTTTTATCCCGTAACCACTGCCATCGATTGTGACAGAAGTAGCATTTGCGGGAGCAAGAACAGTTGTGGGAACAGTAATTGTTTCTCCCTTAGGCTCAATCAACTGGATAGTAACGGCTCCCCAGAGTCCATTTGCAGCATTAATCGCCTCATCAAGAGTCGCATAGCCATAAGTTACAGGGTCATTATCAGTTGCAGCAAGCTTACCTGTAACCAGATACCTGGATCTCGCATAGTCGCTATCATTAATTTCCTGAATGGTAACATTAACATCATCAACTGCAATACGTTTAATCAAATTTTTATTTGCAGCCGGGATTCTAGCGCCAGTAGCTGACTCAATATTTACTACACCTGCAGAACGTTCGCTTCTAAGTGTACCACCTGTAATATTGACGGTCGGACTGTCGGATCCGGCAAGTGTAGTGGTATCACCATATACTTCAACCGCTGCACCAGAGTAATGATATGGAGATGTAGTATTATAGGATCCATAACCTGTGATTTTGCCGCCATTGATAGACAGCCTGGTGTTGGGACCTTCTACTGCAATGCCTTCAGGGCCATAGATATAGCCATTATGGATATCGATTGTTGAACCATCACGACCCCAGATTGCAGGAGAATTAATATTCCTACTCCTAACTTCGGCAACACTGCTAGATATTTCAAGAATACCGCCATCATCAACTCTAATAGCATAATTATTATTAGAGGGATTCGTACCGTCAATACTGCAGGCTTCAATCGTACCACCAGTCATTCTAACGGTACCGCCGTTAGCAATCCAAACAACAGGCTCTGTGCTGCATCTCATATATTTAGTTGCATCAATTTTATAAACCCAGGAGGTGGGATCATCTCCCGGAATGCCACCGACAAGAGTTGTCCCCTGTCCAATGACAGCAGTACCAAAATTCTCTACATAAACTGCATCTCTCTGTGCAAAGACAGTAATATCCACATAGTTGCCGTTTACAAGACCACCGAGATTCAGAACACCGCCGCTTGTAACATAGAAGCCATCACCAACGATGGTTCCGTTGGTGAATGTAACTGTACCGCCTCTTGTTCCCTGACGGATCGTAAAGGCTGCTGGACTCTGACGTGCATCAATCATTGCAGCATGGAGATCAACTGTAATTCTATAGTCTGTGGAGTTGCATATATCAAAGGAGTTGCCGTTGAATGTTAGCACTGTGTTGTAATTCGAACCAGCAACTGCTTCTGCCAAACTGGAATGACCCGGGCAAACCTGGCTAAATTTTGATTTAATCTGATCTTCGGAAGCAGGTCTTGCCATGAGTGCAACAGTTCCATCTAATACCTGGTCAAGAACTTCATCTTCTGTATCTAAATTACTAGATTCATCTGCCAATGCATTAAATTGATTGGTTAGTTCAACGTATTCCGCATCATCCAAGAAGGCATCCGTTTCTTCGCCCAACTCTTCTCTGTAGCGTTGCTCAATAGCGTCAAGCTGTGCAGAAAGGCTCTCAATCGTCGGTATAATCTCTTCCTGACGTTCCTGAATCTCTTCCTTACGGTTTTCAACAGCTTCTTCATCAACCTCTGCCTTGGTGCCGTAAACAACATCATCACCAAAGAGGTCAACAGCTGTTTGCAGTGTTGCCACATCAACGGAGTCAAGATGATCACGAATGTACATCAGGAAGTCCTGGTTGACCTGAATCAGCGCATTATCAGAATCTACAATACCGCTGTAATCACCATCAGCCTGTTTCATATATTTTGCTACAGCTTCCTGCGCATATTGTTCCGCGGAAGTTAAATTGGCAGCTCTTGCCATAGAGATACGCTGATCATATTCTTTTTTGCTTGATTCATCAACGCGTATTCCGGTAAACGGTGAATCATCCGCAGGCCTTTCATCGCCGCCAATTACCAGGCTGCCACCTGGATTGATCGAACCATTTCCGCTACCGCCAAATACGATGCTGCCGTTTACACCGGCTGTGTCATCGCTGACAATTGCAGATGCACTGGAAGCCATCAGGCTGAAAAGCATGGTGACCAACAGCACAAAACTGAAAAACTTGACCGTCTTTTTCATAGTAAGGTCTCCTTTTCTTTCCCTCCGGGAATTGATCATATAATAATTAATTATATGCGTTTTACTGTGCCAATAAGGTACGACAAAAGCAGCCGTATTACGGCACATGCATAATGTAACACAGAAGCGATGGAATTGCAAGCGGATTTTTTCTAAAATTAAAAAATATTTTAACCATTTTGTAATTTTTAGAATGTTAAATTATCTAAATTAATATCATAGCCTATATTTCATCATAAATAAAGTCATAAAACTTCAAATTTATAAAAAACAAGAAAAACCCCACCAAATGGTGGGGTGACTCAACAAAACTACATTTGCCTACACTATTAATTATAATATTTGATCTTGAATAAAAAGTTCCAAATTATTTCGCTGATCCCGTTACTGAATCCAAATACTGTTCATAGAGGAATCCGTCAAAAGAAAATGGAGGACGGACACCGCCAAACGCCTCATCGTCTTCTGGACGGATTTCACCGCCGACAGCAAGATAACCTTTCGCGCTCTTCGTCGGGCCGTTCTTTTCGGCATAAACAACACCTTGCTCATTCACATTCTCCTGATCTTCACAGAGAATGGCGGATGCGCTCACAGCCAGAAGGCTGAACAGCATAATGAAAACAAGAACTAAGGATAAAAGCTTTGCAAGTTTCATGGTTGTATTCCTTTCTTCCTTATTATAATACTTCAGTCAATTTCGCGACATCAGATCTGTAACTTGTGTTATGTTACCTGTTGTTTCGCAATATCTTGTACTGTGAGGGCATTATACCACAGGGGCAACGCTATTGCAAGAAGAATTTCAGGCAAGAAATTCAGCTATTCTTTCCGTTTCTCTCTGGAAACTGAAGACTGACATGGTATAAGAAGCGGAACCATCTTTTTCCGGAACTTGCATCTGCTGTAGGTTTGCTCCAATGAAAAGCGGGGCGTGAAGGAAAATGCGGTTTATGGTACTCTTCGGCAGGTTGGTGTGTACTAAAGGAAGAATCTTATTAGCTGCATGATTTAGTCGAAACAGTGGCAGTTTTCTGATCTGATTGATCATAGCCTGAATTACATTTCGTTGGCGCTGCTGGCGGCCGAAATTATCGTCCACGGAACGCAAACGAGCATATTCCAGCGTATCATGTCCATTCAAATGGTTTCTGCCGGGTGTTACATAAGCTTGTGTGGTTACTCCGGAATAGATATAGCCATCGTTGTTGAGCGCTGTTACCTCTTCCTCCGTCAGATCAACATCTACTCCCCCAATAGCGTCTACGATCTGTGCAAACGTATCAAAATTCACCTGGATATATCCATCAACATCCACATTAAAGGTTCTCTCAATGGCAGAAACCATCCCAATTGCTCCTTCGTGTGAATAGACATGGGTTAAAAGATCGTTGCTCCAAATAGAAGGAATATAAATACTGATTCCTCTTTCAAAGGAAATTGCCTTTATTTTTCCTGTGAGCAGATTCAGAGAAAGAAGAGTCGTACTGTCACAGCGTCCGAGATCTCCGGTGCCAGGTAAGGGAAGATCCGTCCCGAGTACAAGGATATTGACTATATGCCGGCCGTGGGGAGTCGGTTCTTCTGTTGTCTGGGCGCTGACGTTTTCTTCCACCGGTTCCGGTTTATCAAAGGACAGGCGAGCAATCTTCAACCATATAAATAGTTCAATCAGGCAGAAGAGCAAAAACACACATCCGATAATACTTAATGTTTTTCTTTTCTTGTCGCTTAATGACTTCCATTTTTGTTTCATTCGCATCTATCTTGTCCCCCATTCTATGGCGGCATTTTATCACCACGGTTTCAGTTCTGCAACAAATAAATGGCATTAATCGGGATCAGCCGACAGATTTTTCATTTTATTCATTTTAATCCTTTCGCTTTCTCTTGACTACTTTAATAAAGTAGAATAAAATATGTCGAAAGATCAAAGTCGGAGGAAAACTGTATGGGCAGCAATAAGAAAAAGAATTCGCTACCGGCATCGGCAATTGCTTTTATTGCCTGTTTTGCCGTGATGAGCGGATTTGTCTTTCCCCCTCTTACTCTTTGGGGGTTGGCGCTGAATCTTGCAGTCAGCTGTGGAGCGGCTTTCCTAGTCAAATGGTTAAGAAAAAATCGCAAACAAAGTGAAAAGCCTCAGGTTTCCGTCACTGAGAAAAAAGAAGAGAATGTTGCCAACACCAAGAAAACCAGCGAACGTATCGGAAATGCAACTGTGACATCTAAAACAACTACAGGGAAAAGGCTTCGCAGAAAAAGCTACGGGGAAAAGATTGATCCGATTCTGGAAGAGGGTGACCGTGCACTCGATGAAATGCGAAGGCTGAAATCTACCATCAAAGATCCTGATGTTCAGAATAAGATTGAGCAGATCATGGAAATCACGGATAAGATCTCAGAGGATGCAATTGAAGATCCCTCGGATATCCCGCAAATCAAGAAATTCTTCCGTTATTATCTCCCGACAACGATCAAACTCCTCAATGCTTATGACAGAATGTCTTCCCAGGGAATTGAAGGAGAAAATATCGACAAAAGCATTTCCAATATCAATGAAATGCTTGATGTTGCAATTGCGGCCTATAAAAAACGTCTGGATTCCCTGTTTGAAAACCAGGCGCTCGATATAGA
>JAFQZI010000095.1 GCA_017406005.1 Oscillospiraceae bacterium
GCCACCGTCCTTGCCATCAAGGATGCCAACAGCAATGATGAACTGGTCGGCGACGTCCTGACCACCGTCCTGGTCGACTACCGCGGCTATGGCTATCTCGGCATCAACGCCGATTTGGTCAATGTGAACGGTGAGCCCGCTTCCGATGCATCTAAGGCACTGCGCAAGGGCTTCATGACTCTGTTCTCCGTCTATCGTGACACCGTGATCAATTCCTACTACGGCGATCGTGCCGCTGTCATTCAATACCCCATCTCCAACACTTCCTGGGCCGCTCCGAAGCCGGCTGACGAAGGTTACCGCACGGCATATTCCGTCGATGTGGACGGCAATCCGATCTATGATGCTTCCATGAGTGCAGAGCAGCGCTATGCTGCCGCGAAGGAAGCCGCTATCGGCTACTTCAAGGCTGCAGGCTTCACCTTTGACGAAGCCGCCGGCAAGTTCACCGATGTGGCCGACACCTATGAAGTGATGATCCCCGGCCAGGGCCAGCAGGATCACCCGGCCTACGGCGTGGCTGTCGCCGCTTCCGAGGTTCTGGAGGGTCTGGGCATCACGCTGCAGGTCAACGACGTCGGAACCAGTGTCTGGAACAATGCGCTGGAGAGCAACACCGCCATGATGTGGGCTGCCGCCTGGCAGGCAACTCCCGATCCCGACATGACGCAGGTCTATCACAGCTCAAATGCCCACGGCAACGGCACCAACTCCAATCACTACTCTGTTGATGACGCCGCTCTGGATGAACTGATTGTCGCCGGAAGAAGCAGCGCTGATCTTGAATATCGCAAGTCCGTCTACAAGGATGCCATGGGCATCATCATGGACTGGGGCTGTGAGCTTCCTCTCTATCAGCGTAAGGACTGCTCGGTCTTCTCCACAGAGCGTGTTGACACCGACACGATTCCTGCAGACATGACCCCGTACTGGCCGTGGTATGCAGAAGTCAACACTCTGGCAGTCAAGTAATCTGCATTTGACTTTCACAAACTACTGATCTGTTTCCCGGCACGCAAGGGGAGTCTCTCCCCTTGCGTGCTGTCGGTCAATTATCAAATCATGGAAAGTGGTGAGTCAACATGCTGAAATATACGGCCAAGCGCTTGTTATACAGCGTCCTGATTCTGTTCTTTGTCATGTTCCTGATTTACGTACTGATGTACAACATGCCCATGGGCTATGTTGAGACAAAGGCACGTGAACTGGCTTCCCGTCCCGGAGCGACGAAAAGCTATGCCGAATGGCTGGCTGACCTGAATGCTCAGTACGGAATGGACAAAGGCGTGATTCAGGGCTATTTTGTATGGCTCGGACATGCTGTACGCGGAGAATGGGGAGACAGCTGGGCATGGACCATTCCGGTCACCCAGGAGTTCCACAACACGATCTGGTACAGCTTTATTCTGGGCCTGGTTTCTTTTATTTTCGAAATCATCATTGCAATCCCTCTCGGAATTGCTGCAGCAAAAAAACAATACAGCTTTACAGACTACTTTACAACGGTGGTTGCCATGATCTGTATCTCCATGCCGACCTTTTTCCTGGCAACCCTCTTAAAGTATATTTTCTCTGTCAAGCTCGGTTGGTTTGACCTGTCGGGTATGCAGGGAAGAAACTATCTGAATCTCTCTGACTTTGGAAAATTCCTGGATGTGGCCAAACACTTTGTCTTGCCGGCGATCACGATCATTATTATCTCCATCGGCGGCCTGATGCGTTACACCCGTACCAATATGTTGGAGGTGCTGAACTCCGACTATATCCGTACCGCCCGTGCCAAGGGTGTTCCGGAGAAGAAGGTCATCAACTATCATGCCTTCCGCAACACGCTGATTCCGCTGGTTACGATTCTCGGCGGCAGCCTGCCCGGTCTGTTCTCGGGGGCACTGATTACGGAGACGCTGTTCTCTATCCGAGGTATCGGATACGCCTCCTATACTTCCATGACTCAGGCAGATATTCCCTTCATTATGTTCTATCTCGCCTTTATCTCGATTCTCACACTGCTGGGCAACCTGATCTCCGACCTGCTGTATGCCGTGGTTGACCCGCGTGTCCGTTATAGCTGAGGAGGGTTGACATGGCGAATACACATTCTTATCTGTATGAGGCCCTGAAGGCAAAGGCTGCGCAGGAGGAAAAGCCCCAGGATGAGGAAATCCATCTGGATGATGTCTCCCGTGTAAAGGTTCTCTCCCCCGGTCGTCAGGTCTTCAAGCGCTTTATCCGCAACCGCCTCGCTGTAGTCGGCAGTGTACTGCTGATCACCATGTTCGTTTTTTCATTTTTCGGCCCTCTGTTTTATCGATACGGCCAGAAACAGATCTTTTACAAATTCGATAATCAGAATGTCAACTACGGTATGGCAAAGGAAAACACTGCTTATAACGGATATTCCATTGACGGCAGTATTGAAATTGAACGTCCCGTCACGAATGCCATCAACTCCAACATCAAGCAGATGATTGCCAAGGAGCAGGATCACTCGGTTCTGTTTGGTGAATCCGGTACGTACGAACTTCGAAAGAGCAGCGACGAGATTTATATTCTCTCCCGTATTGGTACAGAACCTGTCTGCACCATCGGTTCCGGAACCGTCAAGGTTGGTGTCTATGATTCGATCCGCAAGACCATTTCCTTCAGCGGCGCAGAGCTTCCCGGCCTTGCCGAAGCGGCATCCTCCATCAAAGGCAAGGGCGGTGTTGTCGAATTAGAAGGTATATCCTATACCTTCACCAAAGGAGCCGGAAAGAGCTTTGATATCACCGCGGAGATGAGCGGGATACAGTATGCCGGAGAACTTCCTGCAGAAGGGTTTGAAGAGGCTCTGGAGCAGGCCGTCAAGGAAGGAAGCGAATTTTTTTCCTTTGACGGGGTGGAATACATTACAAAAACGAACGGCAGTCTGACCGATGTCTTCCGGATCGGTGCGACAGAACCCGCCCGGGTCTTCACTCGCCTGACCGTCGATACCCGGCAGCTTGGGCAGCAGGTCTCCGAAGAATTCCGTGTCAATGCTCTGCTGGCAGCCGCCGACGGCGGTTCCTTCTCCGCCGATGGCATGACCTTTACCGCCGCCTATAAAGACGGTGTTCTGACCGTTCTGGACGAATCCGGAAACGAATATGCGGAATTTACGGTCTTCTCTGTTCGCCGCTATACCGGCGAAGACTCCATGGCATATGATCTCAAGAAGGCCATCGTAGAGCATATCTCCGACATGGAAGATGCCGGGTTAAAAACCGACTCGCTCGTCTATGCGCTTCCGCAGCAGGCGGAAAATGGCGAGTATGTTTACGACGATGACGGCAATCTTCTGTATAATGACAGTGAGATGACCATCTCCCGGCGTGCTACCGGTGAATACGTGATCAACGCTGAACAGATCATTTATGTCATCGATATGTTCTCTCCCCCAACCGCAAAGCACATTCTCGGTACCGACGGAGACGGATTTGACGTGCTGTCGCGTGTCATGTACGGCGGACGC
>JAFQZI010000096.1 GCA_017406005.1 Oscillospiraceae bacterium
CATTAGCAGGAATGATTTCTTCCGGTATCATGATGAGAAAACCAACGATACTTGTATGGACGTTTCGGAACACGCGCCGAAGCGGCTCACAGACACTAGAGTAAAAGAATTGATGAAATCACTGTGCCACTGCGAAAATGTGTCTCAATTTCAAGCTCTTCCTGAGTATCAGAAGGCCGAAGCATTGGCTGCACTTCTGCATGCCGGCGGTTCCATCCGGCAAGTCAGCCGGCTGACAGGTTCCAGTTTTGGAATTGTTAGAAAATACATCTGACACAGAGAACCGTCCCTCGTGTTAGATGATTACCTGCTGCAACGACGTAACGAGACCGGTCATCTTCAAGATCGAGCGCATCGACATTCCGGATAATGACGAGGAGCGGAAGTGGCTGGCAAAGCAGAACTTCAGGAATACAGCAGAGGATGCCTATACGGGTTAAGAGTGGAGGTTTATATGACACGGAGAACCGTCCCTTGTGTTACACTATAGCAAGACAAAGATCCGTCTCTGCGTCTTCCGGACGATCTTCGCTGCGGGTTGTTTTTATTGACAGGATGCAGGTTTATGGTAAAATATTCTCGGTTAATGCAATACAAGGAGATACCAAAATGAAAAAAGAAATGAAATCGAAAAAACACATCCTTTGTGAGAAAGCACCGCTTTTGGCTATGTTGCTGGGATGTATCATCGCTTTATTATTTGTGTCTATACCCGGTCTGCTGGGTCTTCCGAGAACAGCGGAAAACCTTCTGGAAAGTGCAGCAGCGGTTCTCTTCCTGATCGCTTTTAAAAGATGGTTTTCCCCCGAGTTCAAGGGCGTGTTTCAGGCAAGTGTTCCTGCCAGGGAGATACTCATTGTATTTCTCCCGTTTATATTCAAATTCGTTTTGTCATATATTTCAAATCTTGTGGATTATGGCCTTTATTTCAATCCGACCTTGCTCGGCCTGACCATGGCTATAGCGGCAGGCTTTTATGAGGAGACAGTATTCAGAGGAGTTGCCGTTCCTATCGGAATGAGATATCTTAAAAGCAAAAACAAAATACTTATTATAGTAATCCTCACATCCCTGATCTTCGGACTTATTCACATAGGAAACGTCTTCCAGGGGGCAAGCATCACAATGGCTGTAATACAGGGCACAGTTACAATCTTCGGAGGCTTCCTGTATGTTGCTGCCTATCTGAGGACCGGAAGCATATTAGTTCCGATTTTCATGCACGGAATATACGATTATATGTGCTTTTTAACAGATGCATCCCTGGATAACGGCATTATGACTGCTGAAACAGTTACGACCGGCCTGATACTTAGTGTTGTCATCTACGTCATAGCCGGCATTTGGGGCCTCTATCTGATCCGCCCCGCTGTCAGAGATAAAATCGAAGCTATCTGGAATGAAAAGTGGAGTCTTGTATAAAAGAACATCCGTCGTCAGCAGTAATGAGGTCTGGCTGAGGAACACAATGGACGGTTCTCCGCGTGGACGTTTCGGAACACGCACCGAAGCGGCTCACAGACACTAGAGTAAAAGAATTGATGAAATCACTGTGCCACTGCGAAAATGTTTCTCAATTTCAAGCTCTTCCTGATTTTCAGAAGGCCGAAGCATTGGCTGCACTTCTGCATGCCGGCGGTTCCATCCGGCAAGTCAGCCGGCTGACAGGTTCCAGTTTTGGAATTGTTAGAAAATACATCTGACACAGAGAACCGTCCCTCGTGTTACGCAGAACAGGATCATCCTGAGAGATAAGGATTTTCTTCATTATTGAGTATGGGCGGGTGCCCGCGGCGGGAGCGGGCTTCACAAATGTATCAGGAGGGTAAAATTATGGCAGTAAAAAAGACAGCGAGCACCAAAAAGAACAGCGCGGCAGCAGCAAAGAAACCTGCTGTCAAAAAAGCGGCGCCTAAGAAGACGGCAGCCGGAACAAAGGCTGTAAAGAAAGCACCTGTCGCAGCGCAGCCTGCAGACAACAAGGTCTTTATTTCCAATGACGACGCCTATTGGTTCGGAAACGGAACACATTATCAGATCTACAAAAAGCTCGGAAGCCATCCTTCAGAGGAGAACGGCGAGAAGGGCATGTTCTTTGCTGTCTGGGCTCCCAACGCCAAGGCTGTACATGTGATCGGCTCTTTCAACGGCTGGAACGAAGACGAGTATCCGATGACGCAGTTCAATGCAGGCGGAATCTGGACGCGGTTCATCCCCGGGATCGGAGAGGGCGAACTCTACAAATACTGCATCACGACGGCGGACGGAACGAAGAAGTACAAAGCGGATCCCTATGCGAACTGGGCAGAAATGCGGCCCGGAACGGCTTCGAAGACTGTGGACCTCTCCGGATATAAATGGGGAGACGCACGCTGGCTGAAGGCCCGCGCGGGCAAGGATCCCAACCGTGAGCCCCTCGCTGTGTACGAGTGCCACATCGGATCCTGGATGAAGCATCCCGACGGTTCGGAAGACGGCTTTTATAATTACAAAGAATTTGCAGACCGCCTGGCGGAGTATCTGACTGTCATGAAATTCACTCACGTGGAGCTGATGGGCATTTCCGAGCATCCTTTTGACGGCTCCTGGGGCTACCAGGTGACCGGATATTATGCTCCCACGTCCCGTTACGGCCACCCGAAGGAGTTCATGTATCTGGTGGATACACTTCACAAACACAACATCGGCGTGATCCTTGACTGGTTCCCGCGCACTTCTGCCCCGACGCTTTCGGTCTGGCTGAATTTGACGGAACCTGCATCTACGAAGATCCGGATCCGCGCCGCGGACAGCACCCTGACTGGGGCACAAGGATCTTCAATCTGTCCAAACATGAAGTCTCCAATTTCCTGATCGCCAATGTACACTATTGGATCAACGAGTTCCACATCGACGGCATCCGGGTGGATGCGGTCGCTTCCATGCTCTACCTTGACTACGGCAAGAAGGAAGGCCAGTGGCTTCCCAACAAGTACGGCGGAAACGAGAACCTCGATGCGATCGAGTTCTTTAAGCATCTCAATTCGGTGCTCCACGGCGCTTATCCGGGATTTTTGACGATCGCCGAAGAGTCCACCGCATGGCCTAAGATCACAGCCAAGCCCGAAGACGGAGGACTCGGATTCTCCTTCAAGTGGAACATGGGCTGGATGCATGATTTCTGCGAGTACATGAAGCTCGATCCGATCATGAGAAAAGGAGATCACAACGGTCTCACCTTCGCGATGAGCTACAACAGTGCCGAGAAGTATATTCTGCCTCTCTCCCACGACGAAGTTGTTCACCTCAAATGCTCCATGGTCAACAAGATGCCGGGCTACAAAGTCGACAAATATGCCAACCTGCGCGTAGGATATACATTCATGTTCGGCCACGAAGGCAAAAAACTGCTGTTCATGGGACAGGAGTTCGGCCAGGAGCATGAATGGAATGAGGCGACAGAACTCGAGTGGTGGAGACTTGAAGAGGGCAAGGACGACAATTATCTCAATATCGGCATGAAGTACTATGTACAGAGACTTCTGGAGATCTACAGAAGCCACAAGTGCCTGTATGAGATCGACGATGACTGGTCGGGCTTCGAGTGGATCAACGCCGATGACGCGGACAGAAGCATCTATTCCTTCTTCCGCAAGTGCCCTTCCCAGAAGAAGAGCCTGCTCTTTGTCCTGAATATGACACCCGTCAAGAGAGAGGGATACAGAGTGGGAGTGCCGGTCCGCAAGCAGTACAAGCTGCTGCTCAACAGCACGGAGCTCGTCTTCGGCGGAGCCGGAGAGACCAGCGTACCTGAAGTGCTCAGGGCGAAAAAGGGTGAGTGCGACAAGCGTGACCAGTACATCGAATTTGATCTTCCGGCATACGGAGCGGTCGTATTCGAGTTCAATCTTTGATCAGGTTATTGAAGCGAAGCGGAGAATCTGTGTCTTCTGCACCCGTTTGTTCACCACGTGGAAAGAACCGAAGAGAAGCTCCTCAAAAGCCTGGTACAGCGGAAGTATATCCATATGCTGGTCAAAAAACATCAGCGCATTAAAATCAGAATCCCGCGTATCGGCCAGCAAGAAGATGAATAATACGGTTTTATTTCCATATCCGCAGGGCGTTTTCTGAAAAAAAAACGAAACACCGGGGGCTGTCGAATAAGATTGCCTCCGGTGTTTGTTTTGCTCTTATTATATTATTTTTAAATAATTAAACTTTAAAACAAGTATTTGCATATTATAAAGGGATGTGGTATATTACAATCGTCCTGAGGGACAAATAAAAATACAAAAAGAAAGAGGGCTATGGTCATGAAAAAACTGTCTGCTATGCTGAAGGAATACTACGAGATCTACAAAGAGGGTCGGGGTTGAGAAACAGCATGAAGTTGAGGTTAACGGCCGATCATAATTAGCAGAGACTGCATCACCGTGTGTTGGGCGACGCAGTCTCTGCTGTTTTTGTGCGATAAAAAACTGATTTGGACTTCGGTTCTTTATGTTTATTACGAGATTATCTCTGTACACGTCCGGAAGCATTGCCACCGACGAGAGCGAGAACTTCCTTTTCCGTTGCGAGGTTGAAGTCGTACTCCGTAGCCTGCTTAAGGCAGCTGGCAGCAACGGCAAATTCAATCTGCTGCTGAGGATCATCGGTCCACTTGCGCATGGCATGGATCAGACCACCACCGAACGAATCTCCACCGCCGACGCGATCAACAAGGCGAATAAGATAGTTGCGTGCAAAATACGCTTTATCATCAACATACAGCATTCCGCTCCAGTTGTTGTCGGACGCTGAAATGCTTCCGCGCAGAGTGATAGCAACTGCCTTAAAATCAAATCTTTCTACAAGCTGTTTTGCTACTGAAATATAGCCCTCGCTGTCAAGTTTACCGGAGTTAATGTCAGTGTTAGCTGCCTCAATACCAAAAACATCTTTTGCGTCTTCCTCATTGGCAATGCATACATCCACATAAGGCATAAGCTGGCCCATCACTTCACCGGCTTTTTCACGCGTCCAGAGTTTCCCGCGATAGTTAAGGTCGCACGAGACAGTAATCCCCTTCGCCTTAGCAGCCTTGCATGCATCCAGGCATACTTCCGGCATTTCACCGCCAAGAGCCGGCGTAATGCCTGTAAAGTGAAACCAGTCTACTCCATCAAAAATGGAATCCCAGTCAAATTCATCCCTTTTCGCAATAGCAATGGAAGAACCCGCTCTGTCATAGATGACCTTACTACCGCGCTGAGAAGCACCCTTCTCACAGTAATAAACACCGAGCCGCGGACCTCCGCGAAGCATCATCGAAGTATCAACCCCATAACGCCTCAATGCATTAACGGCATTCTGACCGATTTCATGCTCCGGAACTTTAGACACAAAAGCAACTTCATTGCCGTAATTAGCGAGTGAAACCGCTACATTGGCCTCCCCACCAGCGTAAGTTGCTTCAAAAACGGATGTCTGTACAAAGCGCTGATATCCAGGAGGATTCAGACGCATCATAATTTCACCAAAGGTTATTACTTTACTCATTCTTCTGTCACCGCCTTCATAAATTCTTTTGCAAGTGCTGTAATCTTACCCCACTCGCCATTTTCGATCCATTCCTTATTTACCAGGTTTCCTCCGACACCAAGGCCAACACAACCTGCCTTCATATAATCTGCTGCATTCTTTTCATTCACACCGCCAACAGCCATAAGAGGAATGTGACTCAGTGGTGCCCGGACAGCCTTGATATAACCAGGGCCAAGAGATGACACGGGAAAGACCTTAACGGCATCTGCACCCGCTTCATAAGCCGACAAAATCTCTGACGGCGACAGAGCGCCCGGATATAAGCCAAGCCCGAGAGCTTTTCCGGCACGGATGATGTCCGGCTGGGTCGTCGGAGTGACAAGATAATGTCCGCCTGCATTGTACGTCATAGCAACCTGCTCAAGGGTAATAACCGTACCTGCTCCAACAAGAACCCTGTCTCCGAATTCCTTTTCTACCGCTTCAATTCCAGCAGCAGTATCTTTCCATGTTTCCGGTGCTTTCTGGTTGTATGTGACTTCCATCAGGCCTATCCCGCCTTCTTCGAAAGCATGTCCAAGCCGAACGAGATATTCCGGAGAGAGCCCCCGTACAATAGCAACGATCTTACGCTGCAACACATATTCCAACGGTGTCATAATATTACTCCTTTCAACTTTATAATTTATATTACCACTCAGCAATAACGCCGTCACTGTCACGCCAAATCGGATTATGCCAGTCATGGCCTTTTGCATCCATCTCGCGGACATAGTCTTCGTTTACATCGATACCAAGACCAGGTTTGGTCAACAGATCGCAATACCCGTTCTTCCAGCGGAAAACATCCGGGTTATTCAGATAGTTGAGAAGATCATAGCCTGCATTATAGTGGATACCCGCGCTTTGCTCCTGAATAAAAGCATTTGGCGTGCAGAAATCAACCTGCAGGCAGGCAGCAAGTGCAATCGGGCCAAGCGGGCAATGCAAAGCCACGGAAACATCAAATGCTTCCGCCATTGCAGCAATCTTACGTGCTTCCAGAATTCCTCCGCAATGGCTCACATCAGGCTGTACAATATCCACTCCCCCACGAGTAAGCATATGTTTAAATCCCCAACGTGTAAAGTTGCGCTCACCTGTGGCTATCGGTGTATGGCAGGTCCGGGCAAATTCAAGAAATTCATCTTCGTTTTCGCAAAGCACCGGCTCCTCAATGAACATCAGATGATAAGGCTCAAGCATATGGATGAGTTGCTTAGCCATGGTTTTATGAACACGGCCATGAAAATCAACCGCAATTCGCATACCAGGTACAGCTTTCTGAATGGCAGCAACACGTTCAACCGTTGCATCAAGTTTATCATAGGTATCAATCCAGCGAAGTTCGTCGGTTCCATTCATTTTGACAGCACGATACCCCTGCGATGCTGCAACTTTTGCCTCTTCTCCGGTATCGCGAGGATGATCGCCACCAATCCAGCGGTAAACCTCAATACGATCGCGGCACTTTCCGCCAAGGAGATCATATACCGGAACGCCGAGAGCCTTTCCTTTAATATCCCACATTGCCTGCTCAATACCGGAAATGGCACTTGTAAGGATGGGGCCGCCCCGATAAAAGCCTGTACGATACATCTGCTGGAAGGCATCTTCCACATCTGTAGCACTATGGCCAATGAGCTGTTCGGCAAGCTCTTTTACAGCAGCTGCAACACTATCGGCTTTTCCTTCGCAGACAGGTTCACCCCAACCGACAAGCCCATCATCCGTAGTCAGTTTCAAAAACAGCCACCGCGGAGCGACTTTAAACAGTTCGTATTTTGCAATCTTCATAGTTGTTTTTTCCTTTCACATAGAATACCGATCTTATGGACTGTATAGAAAGTGCACTTTTTAGAACAACTGTATCGCCTTACTGTAATAAATATGTATTATGCCGGGATTATCAGTAAATCAGTTTTCAGCTTTGCTCTGTTCCTGCTCGACCGCTTCCATTTCTGCCTGTGCCACCGCTTCACGCTTCAACAGACGAGGAGCAAGAATCAGGGACAAAACTGAAAGGGAAATAAGAATAATTGACGGTGTATTCGAAACGAGCGGAAGCAGTTCCCCTTTGCTTACCATCAAAGCACGGCGCAGATTTGTTTCTGCAAGAGGGCCGAGAATAAAACCGAGGATAATCGGTGTTATCGGGAATTCCAGTTTATTCATAACAATACCGATAATACCAAAAATCAGGACAATCCATGCATCAAAAATACGGTTGTTCACAGCAATCGCACCAACCAGAGAAAGAACCATAATAATAGGCAGAAGAATATGTTTCGGTACGGCAAGCATGCGCACAAACAGTTTAATACCAAAGTATTGTAAAATGACGCAGAAGATATTCGCAATCATCAAAGCTACAAAGATGCCGTAAATAAAATCGGCATTTTTTGTCATAACAAGCGGCCCGGGCTGCAAGCCGTGTACCATCATAACACCAAGCATAACTGCTGTAAAAGTATCACCCGGAATGCCAAGAGCAAAGAGCGGGATCATAGCTCCGCCAACACAGGCATTGTTTGCCGTTTCAGAAGCGACAAGACCTCCCATGTAACCTTTACCATACTTTTCAGGATGCTTGGAGGTAGATTTGGAAACCGAATAAGCAACGAGGTTTGCTGTCATACCGCCGATGCCGGGCAGAATCCCTATAAAGGCACCAACGACACCAGACATCAGCATATTACCGATCTGTTCTTTGAATTCTTTCCACGTAAATCCGAATCCTTTGATTTTATAATTGGTTTCCATTTTTATCTTTTTGTCAAAAGATCTGGAAGCATTTATCAGTTCACCTACCGCATAGATACCGATAAGGGCAGGTATGAGATTGATTCCGGCATCCAAGGCATGAATACCCATGGTCATACGGGTAGTACCATCTACTTCAGATGCACCGATGAAGGAACAAAGAAGACCAAGGCAGGCAACAGCAAGACCTTTCCACAGATTCTTACTGGAAAGGGAAATTACCATCGTCAGGGCGAAAAACGCCATCCAGAAATAATCCGCTTTTCCAAAGTTAATTGCTATGCTGGCCACAGGGCCAGAAAGGAAGAACAGCGCAATAAAACCGATAATGGAACCTATGAAGGAATAAAATATACCAGTTCCCAAAGCCTTTCCGGCCTCACCCTTACGGGCCATCGGGGCACCATCAAACTGCGTCGCAACATTCGATGCAGCGCCAGGAATATTCAGCAGAATGGCAGAAATCAGACCGCCGGAACAGGACCCAATATAAATTCCCATGATGAGGGCAAATGCCGCCATTCGGGGCAGCTTATAGGAGAGAGGCAGGACCAGCACAAGAGCAGTGTTTCCATTCAGGCCGGGCACACAGCCAAATACGACACCCAAAAAAACACCAAAAGCAACCATGCCAACGTTCAGCCAGCTCATCATTTGCTGAAAGCCTTGTGCAAATAATTGAATCATTCGAGAATTCTCCTTTCTTTCAGTTTTTCAGCTTAACCGAAAACAGCACGATAAAGATTGCCCAGGCCAAGGTCAATAAAGGACACTTTCGGAACAGCGAGCCCAAATGCGCAACCGAAAATGATAAAAATAGCCAACGCTGCAATCAAGGCAATAAGAGCGCTTTTCAGCCAGCTTTTAACGGAGAGATCGGTGGAGAGTAAGGTTATCTGAAGCGTAAGGAAGAAAAAAGTATCAATGGTGAAACCAATACGCGGCATTAGAACAATATACAGGAAAATCAGCACCAGCGTGCATGGCATTGTGATTTTTTGAAACAGATGGCGATTTTTAATCTGTTCTTCTGTCAAGCCGATGCAATCTTCACTGTCATCAATGGCTTCCACCGGTTTAACTTTCCCACGTGCGGAATCTATCAGCCACTTAACGATGATAACGATGCCCAGAACAAACATCGCAATGGCAACTGCTTTCGGTACAGCGTCCGGTGCCAGACGACCACGACCGGCTTTCATAAAAGATTTCGTACCAAGTGTAGTCCAATAAAAGAATGCTGCCAACAGCACCACGACGATTCCGGCTATAAGATCAGAGAAATTTTTGCTTTTTTTGTCGTTTTGCATTGTTTACCTCCGTTTTGAAAATACGGCAGGCATCCGCACCGGATACCTGCCGCGCGCTCAGGGTTCAATAACCTGATTCAACAACGAGATATTCTTATATTACTGCTCCATAAGGGCTTCTGCCATCGGAGCATAAACCTCTTCAACACCCTTCATGAAAGCAACACCATCATCATTGGGCTGGAAGTTGTCATGGAAGTTGTAGAGAGCAAGTGCATTAGCATAGGGTTCCATGGTCACAGCCTGACCGACAGCCTCGGTAAAGGTCTTTACGATTTCAGGATCTGTGCCCTTCTTGAAGCCGAAGTAATAGAACCACTCAGCAGCAAAGGGGAAGCCAAGCTCTTCAGAGCAGGGGATGTCGGGGAAGTTTTCGTTGCGCTCGTTACCCAGAACGCAGAGAGGAACAAAGTCACCGGTTTCAATGTACTCTTTGCCCTGGCTGTAGAGGCCTTCAAGAATGTCACACTGCCCGCCAAGAAAAGCAATGGTGCGATCGCTTGCTGCGCCAAGGTCGATGCAGTCAACTTCGATGCCGGTTGCCTGCATCAGAGCAAGAGCGTGCATGTGCAGAGTGCCACCCATTTCAACAGCATAAGTCAGTTCATAGGGATTCTCTTTTGCATAATTAATGACATCTTCAAAAGTGTTAAGACCTTTGTCATTATCCTTGCGAACAAAGAGGCAGTAAGTGTTGCCGCCGCCGGTCACAGCAGAAATGTCAAGTGCATCTTCCCACTGCCAACCGTCATCCATACGGCCAAGAAGCTCAAGAAGCAGGGTGTCGACATGATGGTAGAATACTGTGTAACCGTCAGCGTCACGGTTCTGCAGCTCAGTCATAGCAACTGTACCTGCTCCGCCGGGCATATTGGTAACAACAACAGGCTGGCCAAGCAGTTCCGTAAGAGAAGCAGCAATGGCGCGAACTGTGGTATCTGTATCTCCGCCGGGACCAGCAGGGATCAGAACTTCGATTGCCTTTTCCGGATAGTCGGCAAAGGCGACTGCAGACGTGCTGAGCATCAACACAACGAGGATAAGGGCTGCGATTTTCTTGAAGTTTTTCATGCGAGGTACTCCTTTTAAAAAATATATTTCAACAGCCTCATCAGCTGCCGATTGCAGAGAATGGTTGAATAAAGTGACAGTTTTCTCCTGTGTTATATATCATATAACATGTCCTACAAGTTTGTGCTCA
>JAFQZI010000097.1 GCA_017406005.1 Oscillospiraceae bacterium
ATCCTTGAAGCGGAAGTGTTTGACCTCACCACGGCATCCGATTACGGCACGCCGGGCGGCGAGCACTACTACTGGAATGAGAATTATGACGGGCCGGAGCTCGTGATCACAGACGTGCACGACCTGACGATTGACGGAGCAAAAGTTCCGGGAGCAAGCGGAATGACGGCGCTGCACCACACGATCACCGCAACACCGCGGTATGCGAATGTGCTGAGCTTCCAGTACTGCGATGATATCAGCCTGAACAACTTCACGGCCGGGCATACACAGGAGCCTGGGACCTGCGCAGGCGGCGTGCTGGCCTTCCAGAACTGCTCGATGGTGCAGATTGTTTCCTGCAGGATGTATGGATGCGGAACCCTGGGCATCGATGCCAATAATTGCTATTCCATGAGCATCAACAACTGCGAGATTTATGACTGCAGCCAGGGAGGTGCTTACTTCTGGCAGGTGGACGGCATCACATTTACCGACTGCAGCATTCATGACGTCGATGGCCCGGCACTGGCTTTCTACGGCTGCGGGGACAAGATCTGGAACGGCATGAATATCAACAACCTCGAAGGCGCTTACAACATTGCCGCGAACGGGAGCCTTACAGAGTATAACTGGGATGAGTATTATAACGGATACGTCGATGTGGAGCCGTACGTGGAGCCTGAGCCGATGAACCCCGTGATTGCCAAGCGGGTGGCTGAGGGTGAGCTGAAGCGCCTGCAGGAGCTGGGAATACTGAACCCGGGGATCGCCTTTGACGGGGATCTTGAGTATTGCGCCTACTCGGACGGGTCTGAGAATGAGGACCGCATTTTAAGCCACGGTTTCTATGCACGGGATTACAGTGGGAAGTACTTCATCAACTTCCGCATCGATGATACGCTGACAGGTGATGTGCGCTCGGCTTCGATCGAGGCCGCTGCGGATGAGGATGAGGAAGTGACCGGCAGCGTTGAATGGGACGGCGAAACCTACTACTATTACGACAACTTTGATGACATCTTCCCGATTGACCTGACGGTCGGGCAGCTGTGTGACAGGCTGGCAGCCTACTGGGGATACGGCAGCTGGAGACTGGCGGACAACTACGATCCGTTCTACGATGAGGATATGCCGGCCCCGGATCCGGATCTGCCGTTGAAAGACCTGCCGGAAGGCAACTACTATGCAACTGTCTACTTTGACGGGGACCAGGAAGGGGCACCGATGTTCTTCCAGAAGATGCACTTCCCGGGGAGAGTGTGCTTCATGTTCGGCGAAGGGCACGCGGTTGGTTGATTGTAATTGAATCCTTTTGTCCCTCTCGGTTAGTGCAGAGCATATGGCGCGGAAGAGTACATGGTACCTCGTTATAACGTGTCCGTCCGCGCTAAGTACAGGTGAGATACTGTCTAAAAAAGAAGAGGTATGGCTGGTTGAAGGCCATACCTCTATTTATGTTGGATTAAAAGTGAAAAGTGTTTGTTTTGAGGCAAATACGTTCTTCAGGGAGCGAAGCGGAGGACATTCCAGCTCAGGGGCGGGACGGAAATCTCGGCGCGGCCGGAATCCAGCGCTGTCACGGGGACGGTGGTTGGGGCCACATTGAATGGGTTGTCTTCCGTATTAATGGCTTTTACGTCGTCATGATGGAGGACGATGTGCTCAACCATTTTGAGGGAACCGAAGGAGCGGAGGTCAAGATCCAGCAGACAGGGCTCTGATAGGTCACGGTTGACACAGAAAACAGTGACAGACCCATCATCTCCCAGCGTGGCGGCGGTGTCTATCGTCGGGACGCCTTCATAATCCGAACAGTCATAGACCGGAGAGTCGACAACGGCTTTGAGGACGGTGCCACGGCCAAATTCGGAAGCATGCATAAAGGGATAGTAGGTCGTCTGTGCCCAGCAGCCGCCTCCGTTGCGCGTCATGATTGGGGCGATAACGTTGACAAGCTGTGCAAGGCAGGCAATCTTTACGCGGTCGGCATTGCGGAGAAGAGTGAGAAGCATGGAGCCGACAAGAAGAGCGTCTTCAAAATTATAGATGTCCTCAAGAAGTGGGAGAGCCCTCCCCCACTTTTCGCGCTTCCAGACTTCCTTGTCCTGCTCATTGGAGTGGTACCAGACATTCCACTCGTCGAAGGAGAGGCTGATCTGCTTTTTGCTGTGTTTTTTGCCTTTTACGGCGTCGCAGATGGCGGTGACGGAATGGATGAAATCATCCATGTCCATCGTACGGGCCAGGAAGCCCGGAGTATCTCCCGTCGGGTTGCCGTAATAGCGGTGAAGCGAGACGTAGTCGATATTCTCGTAGCACTGGTCGAGCATTTCCAGCTCCCAGGAGCCGAAGGTCGGCATCTCCGAGCTGGAGGAGCCGCAGGCAACGACTTCGATGGAGGGGTCGACCCACTTCATCATTTTGGCAGCCTCGTTCGCGACGTGCCCGTATTCCCGGGCGGTCTTCTGGCCCATCTGCCAGGGCCCGTCCATCTCGTTGCCGAGGCACCAGAGTTTGATGTTGAAGGGATCCTTCTTCCCGTTGGCAATGCGCATGTCTGAGAACCTGCTGCCGCCGAGGTGGTTGGCATACTCCACAACATCACGCGCCTGCTCGGGCCCTCGCGTGCCGAGGTTGATGGCATACATTATCTGGGCCCCTGCCCTGTCGGCCCAGCGGGCAAATTCATGGAGGCCCACCTCGTTGGTTTCGGTAGTAAACCAGGCGAGGTCCAGACGCCTGGGGCGGCTCTCAACCGGGCCTACGCTGTCTTCCCAGTGGAAGCCGGAGACGAAATTCCCGCCCGGGTAGCGGACGATGGGAACGCCGAGCTTCTTTACGGCTTCGATGACGTCAGTGCGGAAACCCAGCTCGTCGGCCAGTGGATGGCCCGGCTCGTAGATGCCGCCATAGACAGCACGGCCCAGATGTTCGATAAAGGAGCCGAAAAGGCGCTCATCCACCCGGCTGACCTGATAATCCTTATCTAAAACTATTTTTGCCTGTTTCATCAAATTATCCTTTCACGCTGCCGGAAGTGAGGCCGGCGATAAATGTCTTCTGGGCGAAGAGGTAGATGATAATAATCGGGACAACCGCCATTACAGCACCGGGCATCAGCACGTCAAATGCGTTGCCGTACGGTGTGATTGTGGTGCCCATACCAATCGGAATCGTGAATTTTTCATTGGAGCTGAGCACGATGAGCGGCCAGAGAAGGTTATTCCAGCTGTTCATACAGGAGAGAATGGTCATGGCACCGTAAGCTGGGATCATATTCGGGACCATGATACGGAAGAAGACGCCATAATCGCTGCAGCCGTCGATCCTGGCAGCCTCGAGGAGCTCCCGCGGCAGGCCGAGCACATACTGCCGGAAGAAGAAGATCATAAACGGCGGCACAAGATAAGGCATAATGACCCCGAAGTAGGTATCGGTCAGGTGGAAT
Organism: Oscillospiraceae bacterium; assembly: GCA_017406005.1. Classification (GTDB taxonomy): domain Bacteria; phylum Bacillota; class Clostridia; order Oscillospirales; family Oscillospiraceae; genus Limivicinus. The sequence goes on from JAFQZI010000097.1 coordinate 3,431, forward strand.
TTGATCAGCATGCGGTAAAGCGGGAGGAGAAGGATTTCAAACGGGACCATCATGAGGATCAGCACCAGAGTGAAGACCGCATTCCTGCCCCGGAAGCGGTACATCGCCAGGCCGTAGCCTACCATAGAGGCCAGGACAAGGCCGATCACCGTCTGCAGGACCATAATGATCACGCTGGATTTATACCACTGCCAGTAAATACCGTCACGGTACGTGTTGAGCGCTTCATAGTTTTTAAAAGAAGAGACACCGGGGTCGAAGGTGAGGCTCAGGCCGTTGCGAAGCATTTCCGTGCCGGGCTTCAGAGAACTGAGGAACATGAAGTAGGAAGGCACCATCAGGAGAGCTGCCGTGATAAACATCAGCGCCGTCGCAAAAAACGACTGAACCCTCTTTTTCTTTCCGTCAATACGATTGGAGTGTTTCATGTCAGTCCTCCTTCTTGAAAAAGCCCATAGCAATCAGCTGGAGTATGTTGACGATCAGTACAAGCCCAAGCAGCACAAGCCCGACCGCGGACGCCATGCCCATATTATTCTTGTAGAAGCCCATCAGGTACATGTACCCAACAATGGTCCGTCCGACACCGCCCGGGTTGTTCTGCGCCCAGAGGGCAACCGATTCCGTAAACATGGCAAAGCCGCCGAGCACCGTGATGGTGATAACGTAGATCAGGACGGGTTTGATGCCCGGAAGGGAGATGTGGAAGAACTTCTGCACACCGTTTGCCCCGTCGATCTCCGCGGCTTCGTATAGTTCCTGCGGAATAGCCTGCAGGCCGGAGATGTAATAGATGATGTTGACACCCATCCACCTCCATAATGTTAGCAAAATCAGGACGAAGTTACCCGTGTCGGAGAACATCAGCCAGTCCTTCGCGGGTTGGCCAAAGAGGGCGAGGAGCCGGTTGGCAGGGGCGGTTTCCAGCGTGCCGAAAGCAAGGCGGAAAACAATACCGACAACGATGATAGACGTCAGCGCAGGGATGAAGAAGAGCGATTTGAAAAAGGCCGGGAACTTCACGCTGCCGGAGTTCAGGATCACCGCAAAAATAAGCGGAACGATGGTGAGCACCACAACGTCCCAGAAGGCATAGCGGAAGGTTGTGCCCAGAGCCTGCTTAAAGTTCCGGTTGAAGAGACGCTGGTAGTTGGCCGTTCCGATGAATTCCACATTGTTCGGCCCGTCAATCCTCTGAAAGCTCATAAGGATAGTGCTGCAGAACGGGTAAAGATAGATCACGAGAAAAAAGATCAGAAAAGGAGCAATGAAAACATACGGCACGACTTTTGGATCGGTCAGGATGTTTCTCTTCCGAACCTTTTTCTCTGTTGCGGATAATGCTTGCATAGGCTTGCCTCCAAACACCAATTGTCAGAACAGCCGGAGCGGATGGCTCCGCCCCGGCTATTGCGAGGGGTAATTGTAACAGGAGAAAAGAACTTTAGCTTTTTAGAAGATCATGCTGCGAAGCTCTTCAGCGCAGTCTTTCGCGATAGCTTCAGGATCCTTGCCGCCGATGACGAGGTCGTATGCCATCTGGTTGCGGACAATATCTGCCGCTGCCGGGAAGTACTCGGTCAGGCAGGTGTCAGGAATGTCGTCAAGAATGGTCTTAAGCATATCGAAGATGGTGTCATCATAATAGTCAAAGAACTTGTTGGGTGCCTTCATCTCCTCGGAGCCGTAAACGTCAGTCATGATCGGGTCGAAGCCGAGGATCAACCAGGTGTCAACACAGCCTTCGAAGCTCAGGGTTGCATAGGCAAGCCACTTCTTGGCAATGTCAGCATTCGGGCTGGTCTTTACAACTGCAGTGCCCGTGCCGCCCATCTGAGCAGACTTGTGGCCGCCGTCAGGCCAGAGAGGCATCGGAGCGACTTTCATCTTGCCGGCCAGGTCGGGCATGTAGTCGGTGAAGCGGTTCAGATACCAGAATGGCATGGAAACAGAAGCGCAGTTGCCGCCGTTCATCCAGCCGTAGTACTCCTCCGAGTGATGGTTGCCGCCCGGGCAGGCAACTGCCGTGCCGTCATCGAGCATGCTCTTCATGAACGCAAGGGTATCAACGACAACCTGCTCGTCCATACGGACTTCGTTGTCGGGCGTGAGCCAGTCACCGCCGTGCTGGTTCACGAGCGGATAAATGCTCCAGCAGTCTTTGGATTCCCAGGTGCACATGGGCTTGCCGGTCTTCTCGAGGACGACCTTGCCTGCTTCATGATAATCATCCCAGGTTTTGATGTCTTTGTAGTCAATGCCGGCCTCTTCCAGGATCTCGGTATTGTACCAAACAATGCATGCGCCGATATGGTGGTCGATGCCGTAGTACTTGCCGTCTTTCGCGTAGTTGTTGAAACGGCTCATGACGAGGTGATCCTGCATGGGCTCTACGATGTCATTGAGGTCTGCGAGCTGAATGTCACCCTTGAGGTAGTTTGCAAACATGTTGATTTCGATATCAACAATGTCGGGAGCGCCTTCACCGGACTGGAGGGCAATCGTCAGCTTATTGTGCATATCTTCATACGGGTAAACCTGCATGTCGATATCGAGCTTCGGATTGTCGGGATTGGCATTCCACTTCTCCAGCATCTCTTTATAGAGCTGCGTATGGAGCTCCTGGAACGTCCACAAAGTGAGGTGGATTGGTTCCTCTTCTGCAAATGCAGTAATGCCGAGCGATGCGAACATAGCTACTGCCAGCAGGATTGCCAGGATTTTCTTCATTGGGGGATCCTCCTTATTAAATGAAATATAGTTATCCCTTTCGGGTCTAAGGTTATGTTATCGTTAATCCATCAAAATGTCAAGCTTTTTTTCTGCTTTTTTGAGGATTTTTTTCGCAAAATGCATAAAAGTTTTCTGATTTGCATGTTGCTTTTTCTTCTGTTTGCGTTATAATAAAAAATGACCCCCCATAGTATACTTTTTTCAGATTACACCTTTTTCAGGATGGGAAAATGAAAGCCGGACGGATTACCTTAAAAGATGTCTCCCTTGCCTGCGGATACACGGTGAATACCGTGTCACGTGCCCTGCGGGATGATCCCTGCCTTCCTGTATCCACCCGTGCACTGATTCAGGCTACAGCGCGGGAGATGGGCTATATCCGCAACTCCATGGCTTCTTCTCTGCGGTCGGGCAGGAGCCATATTGTGGCGGTTATCGTCAATGACCTGCGCAACCAGCACTTTTCGGACCTGCTCAACCGGATGGACCAGGAATTGCGGAAAGCAGATTACAACCTGATGATCCTTTGCATGCAACTGGACGATTCGCTCGCAGAAAATCTGATCCATACCGCGATTTCGCTCGGGGTAGACGGGATTCTGTATTTCCCGAACTTCGGCCAGAGGCATTATATTGAATATATGACCGGAAACGGCATGCCTTTCGTCCTGCTTGACCGTCGTGTGAATGACGTGGAAGCCGACACCGTGCGCTGCGACGACTTTCAGGGCGGATATCTTGCCGGGCAGCACCTGGCTGCGCTCGGCCACAGGAAGTTTCTGTTTCTCTCCGGCGTCGAGGAAAGCAGCTCGCAGATCGACCGGTTCGGCGGGTTCCTGAAAGCGATCGGCGAAAACGGAATCCCGGAGGAGAATGTTCGGAGGGTGCCCGGCAAGCAGGTGGAAGAAGCGCTTTCGCAGGGCAGCATAGAAAAATATCTTCATCCGATGGATTATACGGCGATAGTTTCCTTCCGTGATGAGGTTTCGTACCCGGTAATAGCTGCACTTCAGGAACAGGGCATTTCGGTGCCGGAGGATATCTCGATTATCAGCTTTGACAACCTGCGGGCAGAAAACCTCTGCCGGCCGGCGCTGACCAGTATTTACACCGACAAAAACATCGCTGAGATCGGTGTAAAGCTGCTGCTGGAGCGGATTAAAGACCCCGGGCTTCCGCCGAGGAGTGTGGTGCTGCCGGTGCAGATTTTTGATTACGGAACTACCGCAAAAGTAAAGTGTCCTTCGTGAGAGGTGCAGTACACGCGAGGCAAGGAACGTCGCACGCTTCCAGTGCCTCCTGATGCTCGCGAAGACAACACAGTACTTCGATTTCAGTGCTCGGTCGCGAGCTAAGAGTCGGGAACGGAAAACCACTGTACCTTATAAATGAAAAACGCTGCCGGGTGGCAGCGTTTTTATTTATTTTCCGTGCGGGCAGTGTGCTGCACGCCGTAGATGCCGAAGAGGATCACGGCACAGCAGAACAGCCCCAAAAGGGAGAACGGCTCGTGCAGAAAAACAGCTCCAGCGAAAACGGAGACCGCCGTGGTGAGGTTGGCAAATACGGTAGTCCGGGCCACCGAAAGCCTTGTGATCACATAGCTTATAAGGAAGTAACTGGTAACCGAGCAGCAGACCGCGAGATAGAGGATCGAGAGCAGATAGCTCGGCTCCTCAAAGGGCTGCACATAAGCTGACAGATTTCCGCGCACAGAGATCAGGGCCAGAGCGGTGAAGAACACAGCTCCCATGCCGAGCATGAAGTAGGTGCGCTCAAATGGTGTATAACGCCCGGAGATGCTGCGGTTGAGAAGCGTGTAGGCCACGGCAGAGAAAACCGCTACCAGCAGGGCAATAATACCGATCCAGTCAAGGCTTCCGCTGCCCTTTGTGATAAGCCCGATGCCGATCACGCCGCAGACCGAGAGCAAGCTGCAGAGCAACTGCCCAAGGGTGGGCTTCTCGCCCAAAACAGGAATTGCAGCCAGCGTTGAGACAATCGGGATCAGGGCAATCATCACGCCGGAAAAAATCGTGCTGGAGTGGAGAATGCCGTACTGCTCACCGAAGAAATAGATGACCGGCTCCAGAAGGCCGAGCAGGAGGAGCGGAAGAAGCGGCTTTCCCCGGAAGCGGCAGGTGCCGAACGGGGTGAGGCGCAGAAGGCTCATCACCAGGAAAGCCAGCAGAAAGCGGTGGCTCAGCAACAGGATGACCGGTGCAGTTGACAGGCCGACTTTGGAAGCCATAAAGCTGAAGCCCCAGATGGTGTTGCCGATGAGCGCGGCTATGATTGCCTTCCCTGCCTTGTCGGATGATTGTTTCAATTGCTATTGCTGTCGACAGACTTCATTGTCGGGAACAGCAGCACGTCACGAATGGCGGGGCTGTCGGTGAGAAGCATAGTGAGGCGGTCAATCCCGTAACCGATACCGCCCGTGGGAGGCATACCGATTTCAAGAGCGTTGAGGAAATCTTCATCCGTGTGATTGGCTTCGGCATCGCCTGCCGCGGCTGCAGCGTCCTGAGCCTTGAAACGCTCGCGCTGGTCGATGGGATCGTTGAGCTCGGAGTAGGCATTGCACATTTCCCACCCGTTGATGAAGAGCTCAAAGCGCTCGACATAGCCGGGCTTGTCCGGTTTGCGCTTGGTGAGGGGAGAAACCTCGACCGGATGATCCATAATAAAGGTAGGCTGGATCAGGTTCTCCTCACAATAGGCTTCGAAGAACATATTAAGAATGTCGCCCTTTTCGTGGCGCGGTTCATATTCGATGTGATGCGCATCAGCAAGGGCTTTTGCCTCTGCCGTATCCCTGACGGCATCAAAGTCGATGCCGGCATACTTTTTGACGGCGTCAATCATCGTGAGACGTTCAAAGGGCTTACCGAGGTCGATCACCTTGTCACCGTAAGTAATCTCTGTGCTGCCGCAGACTTCCTGTGCGAGGTAACGGAAGAGGTTTTCGGTGAGGTCCATCATGCCGTGGTAATCGGTGTAGGCCTGATAGAGCTCCATCAGGGTAAACTCCGGGTTGTGGCGGGTGTCAACGCCTTCATTGCGGAAGACGCGGCCGATTTCATACACTTTTTCCAGGCCGCCGACGATTAGACGCTTGAGATAAAGCTCAAGAGAGATACGGAGCTTTACGTCCTCATCCAGGGCATTAAAGTGCGTTTCAAACGGCCTTGCCGCAGCGCCGCCCGCATTTGGAACGAGCATGGGGGTCTCGACTTCCATAAAGCCCTGTGCATCGAGATATCTGCGGATGCTGCTGATGATCTTCGAGCGTTTGATGAAGGTATCCTTCACCTCGGGATTCATAATAAGGTCAACATAACGCTGACGGTACCGCATGTCCACATTTGTCAGGCCGTGGTATTTTTCCGGAAGAATCTGCAGGCTCTTGGAGAGGAGCGTCAGGCTCTCGGCATGTACGGAGATCTCCCCCGTTTTGGTTTTGAAAACGTAACCCGAGACACCTATGATATCTCCGATATCAAGCTTTTTGAAATCGGCATAGGGCTCTTCGCCGATGGCATCACGCGCCACATAGCACTGGATGGAGCCTTTGAGGTCCTGGATATGGCAGAAGGATGCCTTGCCCATGATGCGCTTTGCCATGAGGCGGCCTGCAATGCTGACCGTCTTCCCTTCAAGGGCATCGTAGCCGGCCTTGATGTCGGCACTGTGGTGCGTCTGGTTGTATTTGGTAATCTGAAAAGGATCCTGCCCTCTCTCCTGCAGTGCGGCGAGTTTGTCGCGCCGAATCTGCAAAAGCTGGGAGACGTCCTGTTCCTGCTGGGTGTTTGTTTCTTTTTCGCTCATTGGTCTAACTCCGGTTTTTTATTTATTATGGACAGAAACGATTTTGAATTGAAGGACTCCGGCAGGAGCTTCGATCGTCACAACATCACCCGCGCGGTGGCCATGCAGGCCCTTGCCGAGAGGAGAGTCATCCGAAATGCGGCCTTCCCGGGGATTTGCTTCCTGAGAGCCCACGATTTCATAGGTCTCTTCAAAATTATCCTCAAGGTCAATCACATCGACAAAACTGCCAAGCGTAACGGAATCCTTGGGAAGATCTTCTTCGAGATTGTCGACGATCTCCACATTCTCGATGAGGTCTTTCAGTTCGGCAATTTTGGAATAAAGTTTCCCCTGCTCCGCTTTCGCTTCGTCGTATTCGCTGTTTTCGCTAAGGTCGCCGAAACTTCTTGCCTCTTTGATCTGCTCCGCTACTTCTTTTTCACGTACAGTTTCAAGATATACCAACTCTTCCTTGAGGGCTTCGAGCCTCTCTGTACTCATTCTGTATCTGCTCGGGATTGCCATAATTCATTCTCCTTATTATTTGATTCTGATAAACTACATTGGATATGCGTGGGAATGCAAAGGTTTAGCTGAGGTATTTCAGAGCCGCAATGAGCTGCTCGTCATCGGAAGTCGTTCCGGTCCCGTCACTCTCACCAAGTGTGCCGGACGTTGTGCCGACCGTGTTGGGATCGGAATTGTGGATAATGGTGGTCGGGATGACGCCTCCTGCGAGGGAGAGATCCGTCCCGTTCGAAGTGAGATAACTCTTCGTGGAGAGGCGGACTGCACTGCCGTCCTCCAGCTCAAAGGTCTCCTGCGAGCGCGTCATGCCGGAGGTCGCTTCGCCCATGAGGGTGGCCCAACCTCTCTCCTGCAGAACTGCGGCGAAAAGCTCCGCTTCGCCGAAAGAATTGCTGTCGACCAAAACGACCATCGGAAGCTGGAGTGACATGGCGTCGGACCGCGTGACCGTCCGGCGGCCTTCCTTGTCGATCTGCGAGAACAGTTCCCCGCTGGGAAGAAGATAGTCAAGCAGGACAGCCACCTCACCGGAGAGGCCGCCGGGGTTGCCTCGCACATCAATACAGAGAGCAACCGCCTTCTGGCTGAGAAGCGTTTCGATGGCATTGATCGCGTCCCGCCCGCTTCCGGCTTCGAAATTCTTGATCTGGATATATCCCGCCATCGTCTTTTCCAGACGGTAGGTTACAGGGCTGGTATAGGTCCTGGAACAGTCCACCACATAGACGTCCTTTTTCCCTACGGTGATGTTGAACTTTGTGTTCAGACGGGAACGGATGAGGACACGGACATCGTCAATGTCCGAATCGAGAACACTGACGTCATCAATGGCAGTGATAATCATGCCGGGTGTGAGGCCCGCGTTGGCCGATGGAGTGCCGGGCGTAACGGAGACGATCTGAAACCCGCCGTCGGCAAATTTGATCATGGACATGCCGATATCGCTGTAGTCATTGGACGAATAGAGCTGGTAGGACTTGTATTCATCCGGCGTCATATAATAGCTCCACTTGTCCCCCAAACCTGCAACGATGGAGGCAGATGCGGAATCCGTCATAGAATCGCGGTCGACAGGATCGATAAAGTTCTCCTCGATCAGATCCTTCAGGGCGATGTAGCGCATGGCCTCATCATAATCAGACCTGCCGCCGACGTTATTGAGCATTCTGTTATAGGTCAGTGCAACTGCTCCTCCGGTAAAGAGGATGAGCAGTGCAATCACATATTTCAGCCGGACACCGAGGTTGAAAAACGCTGCAATAAAATCAAGTATGGTATCCAGCACACGCTGGAGCAGATTACGCAAAAGAACACTCCTTTCCGTATGAAATGAACTGCCGTTTACAGCATTTTAATCCGGCAATCTGATTGCCGGATTAAATAGTATTGCTTTACGCATCAGGAGCATAGTCAAAATTGCCCCAGCCGAAAAAGTCCATCGGGTTGAGGAATGACCCGCCCTCCCGGATTTCAAAATGCAGATGCGGGCCGGTTGTCAGCCCTGTGCTTCCGCAGTAGCCGATTGTCTGGCCCATATTCACCGACTGTCCATAGGAAACAGCAATCCCGGAAAGGTGGCCGTAAACAGTCGTATAGCCGTTTCCATGAGTTACCATAACGCAGTTGCCATAATTACCGTTCCAGCCTGCCATCGTAACCGTTCCGGCTGCTGCGGCCCAGATCGGATCGCCGTTCGGGACCCCGATGTCAATGCCGCTGTGATACCTCGACTCCCCGGTGACAGGGTGGATGCGGTTGCCGGCAAGGCTTGTGATGTAATAGGCTCCGCAGGGCCAGATCAGGCCTGCGGCACCCCAGAGGCTGCCGGGTGTGTGCTGCTCATCGTACTTCTCCTGCAGTTCAACCACCTCCTGGTCCAGCTCTGCCCAGCGGGCATTGATCTCGGCGATAAGGTCTTCATTCTCGCTGATCTGCTGCTGAAGCTCATCGATGATCTGCTGCTGGAATTCGATATCAAGCTCAAGCTGGTCCCGCTCGTCCGAGAGCATTTCCTGGATGGCGACGAGCCCGGCTTTGTATTCCTCATACTCATCTTTCTTCGCTTCATGGGCCTTGCGTGCGGCGATGTACTGGTCTTCCAGGGCGCGGTCACTCTGCATGATGTCCCCGGCGTCGTCCAGCGCTGTCAGCAGATCGCTGATCGACTGGCTTTCTGATAAGAGGACAAAGAGATCCAGCTGCCCGTTTTCTTCCATGGCGCGAATGCGGGCCCGGTAACGCTCAAGCTGAAGGTCTTCCAGTGCCTTTGCCTGGACGACTTCTTCCTGCTTCTCAGCGATCATATCCTCATAGAGCTCGATCTCCTGGTTGTTCAGGGCGATCTGCTCTCGCGTCATGGTGACCTTTTCTTCGAGCGCCATTTTCTGGCTGATGATGTCATCCCGCGAAGCGGAGAGCTCATCGATAATCTCCTGCTGAGCCTGTTTTTCTTCGTAAACCTGATCCCGCTTCCTCTTTACTTCGTCAATCTGCGACTGGGAAACTGCCGCAAAGGCGCTCAGCGGGATACTCGAAAAGCAGACGGCCAGAATAAGAAGAACAAGTATGTACTTTTTTGCCTTCTTCACCCAACGCATCATGCATCATCAATAATAGGAATGAGGATATCCCCCGATATAACCCATCGGGTCAACTGTATTGCCGTTGATGCGGACTTCAAAATGCAGATGGACACCGTCAAGCCCATAACAGTTGCCGGTGTTGCCGACGCCTCCGATCGTCTGCCCCTGCCCTACCGTGCTGCCGACACCGACACCGATAGAGCTCAAGTGGGCGTACAGCGTCGAAACGCCGTTGCCGTGGTCAATAATGATAGTGTTTCCGTATGCGCCGGAATACTCTGCCATGATGACCGTGCCGCCGTCAGCTGCTACAATGGGAGAGCCCATGCTCTGATAACCGTCAATATCCACACCGGAGTGGAAGGAGCCTGTGCTCGCACGGTTGCCGTAAGGGCTGGTGATGACCGTATGACCCGGGAACGGCCATACGTAAGAGCCGGAACCGCCGCCGCCTGACGAAACAAGCATTTGCTGCTGTTCCTGCGGGACAGGGACTTCCTCATAATAGGTGTATTCTTCGAACTGACCGGTTTCCTCGTTATAGACGGTTTCCGTCTGCTCTACCAGCTGTGTCTGCTGCTGGGCTGCTGCCGCAGCAGCAGCTTGCTGGGCGTAGTAACTGGCCAGGAAGTTGGAAACTGAAGCCGCAGCAGCCTGCTCTGCAGCTTCTGCTGCCCGCTGCTCCGCTTCCGCCTGTTCGATTTTTTCCATGTATTCCTCGATCAGGGCTTCGGACTCTTCGATCTGGGCTTCCAGCTCTGCCTGATCGGCTTCGAGGCCGGCTTTTGTGCTCTCATGCTCAGCCTTTTTGTTTTCGCAGACAGCTTTATAGACTCTGTATTCCTGCTCGAGAGCCTGATGTTCGGCACGGGCTTCCTGCAGGAGATCATAAAGCTTTACATCCGATTCCATCACATCGCCATAGTCATCCGCCGCAGCGAGCAGGCTGCTGAAAGAATCGGAATTCAGGATCAGGGAGAGGATATTGTAATTGCCGTTTTCCTCCATGGCGCGCAGGCGCGTCCTGTACTTCTCCAGCTGATAATTCTCTTTTTCGGCCGCTACGCGGACATCCTCTTCCTTCCGGGCGATTTTATCGTCATAGAGCTTGATTTCTGCCGTGACGAGGGAAATCTGTTCCTGGATCAGGCCGATTTCCTCGATGCAGGCCTCATTCCGCTCTTCCAGAGCGAGCTTTTCTTCGATAACAGCCGCCTGTTCCTCTTTCAGCGCCTGAACTTTGTTTTGAGCAGTGATGCGCCTTTGCCTTGCGGAATCCTTTTCGGAATTCAGCGAGGCGAGCTGGGAATCAAAATCTCCGTCTGCATAACTTCTCGGCAGAATGCTGATCAGCAGGGACAAAACCAGCATCACCGCCATCACAACTGCAATGACACGAACTGCCTTTTTTTGATTCATGAATAAAACCTTCTTTAAATGTTTCCGGAATCAGACCTTCAGGTAATTCCGAATGGCATTCACGCCGCCGAACATACCGACAAAAGCACCGATTGCAATGAACCCCGCGAGGACATAGACCCGCACCGATGTAAACGGCACAATATGCAGGAAGCTGACGGCAAAAGCACTTGTGATTCTGGTGGCAAGTGCATTATAAAGCGCCCACTGTGCCACAAACGCGAGGAGGCTGCCCAGCAGGCCGAGAATAAGGCCTTCGATAACGAATGGCGTTCGGATAAAGGAGTTGCTTGCGCCGACCATCTTCATAATGCCGATTTCTTCCCTGCGGGAATACGTCGCCAGCTTGATGGTGTTGGACATGATAAAGAACGAGACAAACACCAGCACAACGATCAGCACAAAAGAGACGACCGTGATGATGTTTCTGATTTTGATAAAGGAATCCGCATAGTCAAGATGGGCATTCACTTTCGCGATGCCGGGAATCTGCTCGAGATCCTGCTTGGTCTTTGCCATCTCGGCGATATCATCCAGCTGAATCACATATCTGTGACGGAAAACAGTCGCATCGACGCCTTCCATCAGCGCCGCATCGTAGTTGCCCATAAAATTGTCCATCGCCTGTTCGCGGGATACGAAATCCGCCGTACTGACGTTTTCGGTATTCCGGATCGCCTGTTCCAGCGCCGCAGCCTGAATCTCGTCCATATTTTCATCGACGAAGGCCACGATCTCATTCTGGTCTTCCAGATCGCCGATCAAAGCGTCAATGTTGATGGAAAGCAGCGAAATGGTGCCCATAATGATCAGGCAGGCAATAATAATGGTAACCGTTGCAAAGGACATGAACCCATGCTTGAAGATACCGCGGAAGCCTTCCCCGAAAAGATATCCTAGTCTACTCATAAGCGAAATACCCGTCCATTCCGTCGCTGATGACCTGGCCGGCATCAATTGCGACTACACGTTTGGAAAATGCATTGACAAGCTCTTTCTCGTGCGTAACGACAAGAACCGTCGTCCCCATCTCGTTGATCTTTTCAAAGAGAAGCATCAGCTCGAGGCTGCGGACAGGGTCGAGGTTGCCGGTAGGCTCGTCTGCAACAATCATACGGGGGTTGTTCACCAGAGCACGGGCAATGGCCACACGCTGCTGTTCGCCGCCGGAGAGCTCGTTGGGAAGGCGTTTTTCTCTGCCCTCCAGCCCGACCAGATCGAGCACATAGGGAACACGCTTGCGGATATCCTTGTTTCTTGCGCCGACGACACGCATGGCAAACGCCACATTGTCGTAGACGGTCATATTATCGATCAGGCGGAAATCCTGGAAGATGACGCCAAGGGTCCGCCGCATCTTCGGGAGCTTGCCGCGCCTGATTTTTGACATATCATAATCATTGACGATGACTTTTCCGGATGTCGGCCGGATCTCACCGGTAATGAGCTTGATCAGCGTGCTCTTGCCTGATCCCGAGCTCCCGACGAGGAAGACAAATTCACCGTCTTCAACAGAGAAGTCAATCCCATCCAAAGCAACGGTGTTGCTGGAGTCATATACTTTTCTGACATTTCTCATTTCTACCATGAGCAGGAAACCTCCAAATGCGAGTAATGCGAGGGAAAAATCAGATCCTCGGTTTGCTGAGTGAATCCAGATACTGCTTGACCATCAATGCTACCTTGAAGACGATGGCATGATCAAATTCACGGAGGTCAAGCCCGGTAATCTTCTTGATCTTTTCCAAACGGTAAACCAGCGTATTGCGGTGAACATACAGCTTCCGGGACGTTTCGGACACATTCAGATTGTTTTCAAAGAACCTGTCGATCGTCTCAAGGGTGTCATCATCAAGGGACTCTATCGGATTCTTCTTGAAAACCTCGTTGAGGAACATCTCACAGAGCCTCGTCGGGAGCTGGTAGATAATTCTGCCGAGGCCGAGGGAATCATACTTGATGATGCTCTTGTCCTCTTCAAAAATGGAACCGACTTCAATGGCGACCTGGGACTCCTTATACCGGTCAGCCAGCTCGCGCAGGTGCTCGGCTGCCGTGCTGATCCCGACGACCGAATTGATGCCGAGTTCTTCCCTCAGGCAAATCCTTGCCTGTTCCGCTGCTGCAACAGCATCATCCAGGCTGTCCACCGAACGAAGAAGCTTGACAATCACAATGTCTTTTTCATTCATGCTGATGACATAGTCACCCTGGCGGATCGGGAAGAGGCGCTGCATGCGCTCAACCGCAGCCACATCCTGATTGTTCAGCATCCGGATCAGGATCACGCAACGTGGATCATCCGTAACGAAATGGAGTTCTTTCGCCCGGACATACACATCCCCCGGCAGGATATTATCGGAGATGATGTTTTTGAGGAAAGCCGATTTGTTATGCTTTTCGTCATAACTCAGCTTAGACTCGTTAAAAGCGACAGCACAGAGAGAGCAGATCGTGGCAGACTGCTCATCCGTCCCTTCAGCAAAAGCAACATAGTCAACCTGGGATGTGTCGGAAGTGAGAGGACAATAGCATCTGCCCTCTGTTTTCACGACGGCATTGCCCGAGAACTCAACATAGCTATAGTCATTCAGCCTTGATCCTACAAGCGCAAGATCGCTGCAGGCGATAACAAACCCCCTCTCGTCTGCAACGCCGACAGGCCTGTCAATGGCGTCTTTCATCTGGGTAATTACATTCTGAAACATTCTGCTCGACATCTTCTGTGCCTCCCATTTCTATTCTGGCATAGGTTCCAAATATCCATCTTAAAAAAGTCGTGTCATATCATACAACTTTTTTGGTGGATTTTCAATAGAAAACACAGTACTTTTTTGTGCAATTTTTCAAAAATATTTCCTTTATGCTCAAAAAAGCGATGAAAAAGCCGATGTTTTTTGACTATTTTATAAAAATGAGCTCCAACTGCTCTCGTGATAATTCACAAAAACCATTTGTCAGGGGCAGTTTTTCAAGTTCAAGAGCGCCGATTGAGAGCCTGCGCAATGCGGTTACCGGCTTGCCGACAGCCGCCAGCATGCGCCGAACCTGGTGGTACTTGCCTTCTCTGACGATAACCTCGCAGTTCTCTCCTCCGGACGGGAACAGTTCCGCGCTGCGGCAGCAAAACCCGTCACGCAGCTCAATGCCCCGGGCAAACGCCTCCGCGTCCCGCTCATCCGGCACACCTTCCGTCTCGGCATAATACCGCTTCGGGATTTCGTATTTCGGGGAGATGACCTTGTGGGCAAATTCTCCGTCATTGGTGAGAAGAAGAAGCCCGGAAGTATCCTTGTCAAGCCTGCCGACCGGAAAAAGGGCAAGGTGGCGGAATTCTTCCGGGACAAGATCCAGCACCGTTTTCTGCTTTCGGTCAATAGAAGCCGTCAGCACGCCCGTGGGTTTATCCATGGCAAAATAACGGAACCGGCGATAGGAAAGCTCTTCCCCGTCCAGCGTGACCGTATTCTGCGCCGGATCGAGTTTCTGTTCCGGAGCGGAAGCACAGCTTCCGTCCACACTGACTCTTCCCGCTTTCACTATCTGCCGGATCTCTTTTCTGGTGGC
>JAFQZI010000098.1 GCA_017406005.1 Oscillospiraceae bacterium
GAGACAATCGTTGACTCCGGAACCTTGCTATCTCATGGTAACTTGGTGCCGCTGCACCGTCCAACAGCCAGATGAAGTTAATGTCTCTCTGACAGGATGAACGGATCTGCCTGGAACTGTAGATGTTTTCCATGTTCGCATGCCCTAGCCATTTCCAGAGAAGAGCAAAGGGATGTTTCTCAACTCAAGTCGCAGATAATTCAGAATATCAGTATCTTGCTGTATAAGGTTTCGACTGAATATATGGTCGGAAAACAGTTCGAATCGGAATGGAATTCATTGAAAACCATGCCTTTGTTAATTACGTCTTCCAACACTGTGGAACAATTGGAGACGAATACTCTTCATATTCTGTCATTGCTCTGGGGAGAATGCTCGAAAGAACTGGCACATGACGAATTGTCGGGTGCATTTCGGTATATTGAACAGCATATTAAAGAAAAAATAAGTCTGGATGAACTAACCGCGACTTGTCATATGAGTGTACCAACATTTTGCAAAAAATTTAAAGAACGGACGGGGAAAACGCCCTTTGAATATATAAATGAGTGTAGGGTTGATAAAGCGAAAACTATGATGAAAAACCGTAAGTATTCCTTATGGGAAATATCGGAAGCCACAGGATTTACCAACACAAATTATATGATACGCGTATTTAAAAAATATACCGGCCAAACTGTAAGCGAATATCGTAACCAACTCGGATTTCCGGAAGGAGATGTATAGCTATGAAAGCCAAAGTGAAAACAGCTTTCTTTTTGGCTTTTCTTTTGGTAGTATTACTACCGAACGCACATGCGCAGAATAGTGCTCAAATATCCGGATACATAACTATTTGGGAGCATAATTATAGTTACAAAGATAGTCTTGAAGCAGTAATAAGTGCATTTCAGAAACAGTATCCAGATGTTGAGATTGAATATACTATCAAACCCTATGGGGATTATGACGACCTGCTGAAATTGGCTATTCAGGCGGGAAGTGGCCCTGATCTGTTTTGGACAAATGGAACTGCAACCTCTACTATGGGGGAGTTGGTAGAAGATGGTGTGTGCTTGGATTTATCAGATGTTGTAAATTTTAAATTTCTATCAAACAATGCTCTTGACCTCGGAAAAGTTGGCAATCATATTTATTCTGTCCCATGGATGACGATGGATACGCGAACTTGCTATTATAATAAAGATATGTTTGCAGAAAATGGGTGGGATGTTCCGAAAACACTTAGCGAATTTGATGACTTACTGGTTACGATTAAAGAAAAAGGAATAACTCCAATATCTTTAGGTAGCGATTCTTGGTGTATTCTTTTTATTTTTGAACCTGTTTTAGCTGCATATGATCCCATATACTGCGCAGCATTTCAGGAAGAAAATGTATGCGTTACCGATAAGCCGGCAAGAGATACGTTGAACATGTTAGTTAGATGGGCAGAAAACGGGTATTATGGCGATGATTGGCTCTCAATCGCAGATAGTGATGTTCAAAATTTCTCTTTTGCTACAGAGAAAACCGCTATGACAGTTGCTGGATCATGGGATGCCGTTGTTATTAATAAAAATAATCCAATGCTCAATTTTGGCGCTTTTTCTATCCCTTCTGATGATGGAACTACTGGCCTTGTCGGAACAGCCGCAAATGGTTTTTCTGTAAATAGCAATTCGAGGAGTATAGATGCTGCCATCGCATTTGCAGACTTCTGCGCTGGGGAAGAGGCACAAACTATCTGGGTACAGACTTTAGGCGCAGTTCCCGGTAATGATCAGATTCAGGCAAGTACGAATATCGCGAAAGAGATCGCGGAGAGCGGGAAAGGAAACATATACAAAAGTTGGCAAAGTGTTTTAAGTCATCAATCCCCTTCTGGAGAAGCATTTTCAATTTATGAAAGAGATATTTTGAAGGTCTTCCTGGGAGAAATCACAGTTGATGATTTTATGGATTCCATCGCTGCTGCTATTGTATCTTAAAAAGAATTGTTTGGCGGCGGGAGATGCGACGTCATCTGTAAAAAATATTTTTTCCCGTGTGACGGTTTTGTGATGGTTGGGGTGCTATGATTGCATTACAAAATAAAAAACAAAGGGGAAAGATTAAAAAATGAAAAAAGCAGTTGCAATGGTTCTTGTTGTTATGGTGGTATTGGCGTTCGGTGCTTCGGCATTCGCGGCAGGGCAGGGCCTCTCTCTGGAGCAGGCAAAACAGGAAGCTGTGAACTATGCAGGCGTTAGAATGGAAGAAGTCACCTTCACGAAAGCATATCAGGGTTGGGACGACGGCCGGGCAGTGTATGAGATCGAGTTCTATGCCAACGGAACGGAATATGACATGGATGTTGATGTTCTTACCGGCAGGATCACGGATTTCAGCAGAGAGTATCACGGCGGTTACGATGCCGGCCAGTTCGGCGGATACTACGGATACTATGACGATCGTGACTGGGATGATGCATTTGACGATTTGTTCGACTGGTTCGACTGAAAAAGAACATGAGTGTACGCAATCGGACAGTAGAGATATGATAGAATATAATGGGAAGAATATATAGGAAACAGGATAGCAAAACTCCCTCAACCGCAAATGGCTGAGGGAGTTGCGTTTTGATATGGATGGCGTCGGGAAACACGACGCCATCGGATCTCTGGCGTATACTTTTTTTATAGGCTCCTATACCCGCTGCCAAAGCAGCATGTTGTTATCAAACAGGACCGTAAGCTTAAAAAATAATGTTATAAGCAGAGCATTCTTCAATCCGAATCGTCTCTGCACCTTTTTAACGTGAAAAAAATGCGGAATGACGCAAAAATTTCAGACAGACACTTGATCGTTCGACTTCTTAATGGTATACTGCTTCATGAAAAAAATGCGGAATGACGCAAAAATTTCACGGAGGATCAATGATGCAGTATTTGAGAAAGCAATATATGGATCAACTGATCCGGAAAAAGGATAACGGTCGTATCAAGATTATTACCGGCCTTCGTCGGAGCGGGAAGTCCTACCTTCTGTTTAACCTTTATCGTAAGTACCTTTTAGAGTCCGGAGTCGGTGAAGACCAGATTGTAGGACTCGCTCTGGATGAAATCGATAATGCAAAGTACCGCAATCCGTTTGAGCTGAATACAGTTGTGAAAGAACGGATAGCGGACAAGAATAAACGCTACTATGTATTTATCGATGAGATTCAGTTTGTGAATGAAGTTAAAAACCCTTATGTGGATGATCCAAGTGAGAAGCTGACCTTTATTGATGTTGTACTGGGTTTGATGAAGATCCCCAATGCAGATATTTATGTCACAGGGAGCAACTCAAAGATGCTTTCCTCAGACATCCTGACACAATTCCGGGACCGTGGGGATGAGATTCGAGTCAATCCGCTGTCTTTTGCAGAAGTGTATGAAAATTACCAGGGCGATAAGCGTGATGTATGGCGTGATTACTATACTTACGGCGGAATGCCGCTGGTATGGGAAATGGAAACCCATGAAGAAAAAAGCAAATATCTGAGGGATTTGTTCAGCCGAACATACATTAAAGATGTACTGGAACGGCACCAGATTAAGAACGATGCAGAAGTTCTGGAGATTCTTCTTAATGTATTAGCATCGGGGATAGGATCGCTGACAAATCCGAGCAGGCTTTCCAACACATTTGAAAGCGAACTGAAAATCAGGATTGCACCGGACACAATAGAAACATATATCGGATACTTTTTGGAAGCGTTTCTGATCCAAAAGGCAGAGAGATATGATGTGAAGGGTCGAAAATACATTAAGACTCCTGTTAAGTATTACTATTCTGATCCGGGATTGAGAAATGCCAGACTCGGGTTCAGGCAATTGGAAGAAACACATCTGATGGAAAATGTCCTCTATAACGATCTGATCCGCAGAGGCTTTGATGTAGATGTCGGTGTCGTTGGGCAGAACACGAGAGACGACTCTGGGAAAAATATCCGCAAGCAGCTGGAAGTTGACTTCGTGGTAAATCGAGGCGATGAGCGTTACTATATCCAGTCGGCTTTAACTGTTTCTGACCCGGATAAAAGGGATCAGGAAATTGCCTCGTTAATCAGAATACCGGATTCTTTTAGAAAAATTGTGGTCGTTAAAGACTACATGAAACCCTGGAAGGATGATCATGGTATCCAGTATGTTGGAATAGAAGATTTTCTGCTGAATGAGAGCGTTATTGCCAGATAATAAAAAACTCCCTCAGCTGCAAATGGCTGAGGGAGTTGAGTTTCTACAGGGATGGCGTCGGGTAACACGACGTCATCCTTTATCCATCTCCAGGATTCTTCCTCCGATGACCTCCTGCTCTTCCGGTGAGTGAGAAGAGAGAATCACGGGAATGGTAAGGTTTTGGAGAAGCGGTGCGAGGCGTTCGATCAGCGCCAGATCCATGCCCTTAAACGGTTCATCCAGAAGCAGAAGATCCGCCTGATAAGCCAGGGCCCTTGCAAAGGCGATCCTCCGCCTCATACCGCCGGAAAGAGAAGCAGGCTTGCTTTTTTCTTCTTCCGAAAGCTCTACGGCTTCCAGAAGCCGGCGGGACAGAGCCTCGTCATCACAGACAGCCTTAATATTCTGGAGTGCGGTAAGCCAGGGGAAAAGGCGGTCATCCTGAAACATCAGGGATATCTTTTCCGGCCTGCCGATGATTTCTCCGCTGTCCGGGATGATAAGCCCGGCTATGGTATGGAGCAGGGTGGTTTTTCCATAACCCGAAGGGGCTTTCAGCAGTGTGATGCCCGGGCCGAATTCCGCCGTAAAATGGTCCAGCACCTTTTTATCGCCGAAGCTGACGCAGAGGTCGCGAATCTTCATGATGCGACCTCCTGTTTTTTGCTTTTTTTCATGAGGTGCTGCATCAGTTTCTCAAAACAAAAGCTGAACAACACCACAACCAGTGTCCAGGCAAAAAGGTCAGCGGTCTCCAGATAGAGCTTGCTGTAGTACATATGTGCGCCGATGGCCTTTTTGGGAAGCGCCAGGACTTCCGCGGCAATGCCTGCTTTCCAGGCCAATCCCAAAGCTGTCAGTGCTCCGGAATAAAAGTAGGGAAGGACCGACGGAATGTAGAGATACCGCAAAGTTTTAAAACGTGAAAATTGATAGACTTTTGCGACTTCCAGCAGGGATTTATCCGTTTCCTGAATGCCTGTGGTCACGTTGCCGAAGACAACGGGTGTGACCAGAAGCGCGGAGATAAATACCGGCACGTAGGTATACGGGATCCAGAGCATGACCAGGATGATAAAGCTGGTCACAGGGATAGACCTGATGATGCGGATTGCAGGATACAGCAGCGCATTCAGCACAACCGAACTGCTGCAGAGGACGGCCAGCACTACCCCGGCCAGGCATCCCGCCAGAAATCCTCCCAGGATACGAAACAGGGAAGTCCCGATCACACGGAAGAAGTCCGGCCCCCTCATGATATCGATGAGGTGCCGGACCACGACCCACGGGGCAGGGATCAGCAGCTCCTGATTTACCTTCAGGGAAGCGGCGGTCCATATACCCAGCCAGAAAAGCAGTACGATACAGCTGATCAGCGGTTTATGCTTCTTATGGGGCATAATAGAAGTCGTCTCCCGGCATCGCTCCTCCGATAGAAGCCGGGTTTGCGTTGTAAAGGACCTGATAGTAGCCTTCCAGAGCGGGCCGGATATCTGCGCCTGTGATGCAGACGATGCTGGCATCCGGAACGGCAAGCTTTGCAATGGCAGCATTGCCTGCGATTTCGTATTTGGCGATCAGTTCTGCAGAAGTGTCAACGTCATCCAGAACTTCCGCGATAGACGCCCGGTAGTTTTCCAGGAAGGCAGCAACGGCATCCGGATGGGCATCGATGAAATCGCTTTTTGCCACCAGGCAGCCCATTGTGAGCTTGCTGCCGTCATTTGCCGCCGCAGCAAATTCCGCGGAAGCATCCAGGGCTTTTCTGACGTTGGGATTCTTCAGGCAGACGGTGGTTACCACGGGAACAGGCAGCATGCAGAGATCGATATCTCCGGAGATCATTTTTGCAGCGATCTCGGAAGGATCACCGAATTCCACATTCACATCCTCGCCCGGGACAAGGCCGTTCTGGGTCAGGATATAGTTGAGTGTGTATTCCGGATTTGCTCCCTGGCCGTTGCAGTAGATCGTGCGTCCTTTCAGGTCGGATACAGAGTTTACACTGTCGCCGTTTTCCAGAATGTACAGGACACCCAGGCAGTTGAGAGCAATGATCTTGACAGCGCCGGAAGTCTTGTTGTAGAGGTTCGAAGCCACATTGGTGGGCAGCGCGCCGATATCCAGGTCGCCGTTGGAAAGGCGGGCCACGATATCCGTGACTTCCGGAGTCAGGGTGAAGTGGTAATTCGGATACACGCCGTTTTCGGAATCATCCATGAGCTTGATGGCGCCCATGCCGGTCGGGCCTTTGAGGACGCCCACACGGATCTCCACAGAATCAGCATCAGCGGTTTCGGAGACGGAACTGCCGTATGCCGGCATAGTAAAGAGCATGACAACGCTCAGGATCAAAGCTATAATTTTGCAAGTTTTCATATTTGCCTCTTTCTTATCCACGCGATAATTGAAGATCTTTACGGATCTTCCGCATGGCCGCTATAATATAACAGAGAAAGCAGAGAAAATACATTGCAAATGCAACGTAATCTGATTTGTTTTTTACCCTTTCAAAATGGTGAAATGGCTTCCGTGGAATGTGATGATCCCCTCATCCCGCATCTTTGAGAGCTCTCTGGACAGAGCACTCTGGTTGACGCCCAGATAGATGGCCATGGTTTCTCTGTTAAAAGGCAAAACGATGTCCGGCTCTCCGGTAACGGATTTGTATTCACTTAAGAGCATAATAACCTTTTCCCGAATGGTCAGTTTGCTCAGGATCTGAATACGGTTGTTCAGGGTGAGCGTACGCTCGGCAAGCATCGCGGTAAAACGCTTGAACAGCTCCTGATCTAAAACGGACAGGACGCGCGCCGGCTGTTTCAGCGAAATGGTATCCATCAGCAGGATCCGGGAATCGGTGACGGCTTCGATCTGGATCTGTGATTCCAGCCCCAGGTAGCATAAGGATTCGGCAAAGGTGTTCCCCGGCTGAACGCTGGCCATCAGCATGCGGTTCCCCTCAAAGTCATCCATCAAAACATGAACCTGTCCTTCCAGGACAAGCCCGAAAGATTTTACGGGATCTCCGGGCCGGCGCAGGGATTCTCCCCGGGAATAAGAGTGTTCCCTGGCATGGAAAAACGCCAGCGCACTGGCAGTATCGTGATCATTCAGGCCGTGAAACAGAATACAGCGGTCCAAAACAGGGGATTTATCCATAAAAGCACCTCACTGTCAGCAATTTCTAGAAACGTATGAGGATAGTTTAACCTTAACTTATTGCAAATGCAATATATTTGAGCGGTTTTTTTACAACGGAGGATATCAAAGAATACAGACAGCAAAAAGCTCTGCGACTGTTTTCCTGAAATGAAATAATCTTGATTTTGGGGGACAGGACGATTATAATTTTAACGGAATTTATGACCCTTTTGGAGCCGCCGGGGAATTGTAACATGATTAAAGTTGATTTGATAACGGGATTTCTGGGAGCGGGGAAGACCACATTCCTGCTTCGTTATGCGAAATATCTGATGTCCAGAGGGCTGAAGATCGGCATTCTGGTCTATGACCACGGAGCCGTGAATGTGGATCTGCCTCTCCTGCAGGAACTGCGGGGAGACCGCTGCGAGCTGGAGACCATTGCGGGAGCCTGTGATGCCGATTGTCACCGCCGGCGCTTTCGCACCAAACTGATTGCTATGGGCATGAGCGGATATGACCGTGTGATTATCGAGCCCTCCGGGGTCTTCGATGTGGACGAGTTTTTCGATACCCTCAGTGATCCTCCGCTTGACAAATGGTATGAAAGCGGAAGTGTCATCGCGATCGTCGATGCCGGGCTAAAAGATAACACTTCCGAAGAGGAGGACTTTTTCCTCGCCTCACAGGCGGCTGTGGCAGGCTGTATCCTTCTCAGCAGAGTTCAGCTTGCAACGGATGAGGAGACGGCGGCAGCTGTTGAACATCTGAAGCGGGCAGCAAAGCAGATTCACTGCCGGGAGTCGTTTGACGAGCGTATCCTTGCCAAAGACTGGGCGGAACTGACAGATAACGATTTTGACAGGTTCATGAATTGCGGGTACTGCCCCGCGGATTACGTAAAAACCATTGCCGGCAGGGAGACGGGTTTTCAGTCCCTCGCTTTCCTGAATCCGGATCTCAACAGAGAGCAGATGAAAGAGAAAATCCATCTGCTTTTCCGCGACGGGAGCTTTGGCAGGATCTGCCGGGTGAAGGGATTTTTTGAAGAGAAGGGGAACTGGTATCAGGTGAATGCCACTGCGGGGGAGACCCGCATTGACCCGGTTCCCGCCGGGCACGGGGCAATCATCGTCATCGGCAGCGGCCTGCAGGAGGAAAAAATCAGCATCCTCATTACAGGGAAGCCTCCGGAGCACCGAATTTTGTAAAACTGTAACCGGCGAGGCGTCCCGTTAACCCATACGCCATACAGGAAAGATTAAAGAAAAACAGAGCAGCGAATATTCTCCGCGAATAGTCGCTGCTCCATCTCTTTTTCGGAATAAACTATCTTTTTACAGAGCATCCTGCATCAGCATCGGTCGGGTACTCTCCGCCCCAGACGATTTTTCTGTAATTTTCTGGGTCTGTGTCTCCTTCCGTGGAGAACAGAAGGACAGTGCTGCTTCTGTCAAGACCCAGAGCATCTCTTAACTCCGCATAAGCCGGATCTTCCATCAGCGTCGCAACGACCCCCATTCCCACAGCGCCGGACTCTCCGCTTGTTACAGCGGGATCGCCTTTGAGCGGGGCCGCGAGCATTCGCATTCCCTTGGCACTTACCCAGTCCGGACAGGCCAGGAAAGCATCGGCATGGTTGCGAAGGATGTCCCACGCGATGGTGCAGGGCTCGCCGCAGGCAAGGCCGGCCATCATCGTGGACAGATCGCCGCCTACAACCGCAGGGCTGCCGTCCTTTCGGCAGGCTCCTTTGTAGAAGCATGCTGCGGACTCGGCCTCGATAATCACAAACTTCGGAGGATCCGACGGGAACGCATTGACGAAGAAGCCGACCACAGCAGCGGCCATACTGCCGACACCCGCCTGGACAAACACATGGGTCGGGCGGTTGACTTCGAGCGCACGCATCTGATCAACGGCCTCCTGGGCCATGGTGCCGTATCCCTGCATAATCCAGGAGGGGATCTCTTCGTATCCGTCCCACGCGGTATCCTGTACGATCACGCCGTGCTCGGTCGCTTCCGCTTCCTTTGCTGCCAGGCGGACACAGCCATCATAGTTGAGATCTTCTATGGTGACCGCAGCGCCTTCTTTTGCAATGTTGTCAAAGCGCATCTTCACAGTGCCTTTGGGCATGTGGACGACGGCCTTCTGCCCCAGTTTGTTGGCCGACCAGGCTACGCCCCGCCCGTGGTTCCCGTCAGTGGCGGTGAAAAATGTTGCCTGGCCGAAATCCTTACGGAACTGCTCACTTGTGAGATAGGCATAATTCATTTCCGCAATTCCCTTGCCTACCTCTCCGGCAATATATCTGGCTATGGCAAAGGATCCGCCCAGCACTTTGAAGGCATTGAGCCCGAAACGGTAGCTTTCATCTTTGACGAACAGATTGCCGAGGCCCAGACGCCCGGAAAGAGCATCCAGCCTCGCCAGCGGCGTAACGGAATACTGTGGGAAACTTCTGTGAAATGCTCTGGCCTGTGCGACGTTCTCCCGTGACATGATCGGCAGATACCTGTCGTCACTTTTGGGCATTTCGTTCAGGATCCATTTGATGCTGTCCATAATCAATCCTCCAGCAGCGCCTCTCTGTATTCACCCAGTTTTTCTTTTTCCTCATCAGGCAGTTCCGGATATTGCGGATTGATCTCCTCAAGCGTTTTTACAATCGCTTCGGAAACGAGGTAGCGGGTATACCATTTCTGATCTGCCGGAAGGACATACCAGGGATTTGTTTCCGTGGCGGTTTCGTTGACCATCTTTTCGTATACCTTCTGATACTCGTCCCACATCGCTCTCGTTTTCAGATCCGAAGAAGAAAACTTCCAGTTTTTCGAAGGAGTATCCAGCCTCTCGAGAAATCTTTCCTTTTGCTTATCTTTCGACACATTCAGGAAGATTTTTACGATCCTGTACCCGTTTTCATAGAGATACTCCTCATAATTGCGGATGTGGCGATAACGTTTCCGGAAAAATTCGTCCGTCGGCTGGCCGATCACACGCTCTGCGATATGATAACCCTTGTTCATCTCATATACCTGAACAACCAGCACATCTTCATAATACGAACGGTTGAAAATGCCTATATAGCCCCGTTTCGGGATGCACTTGTTCAGGCGCCATAAAAAGTCATGCGCCAGTTCTTCCGAGCTGGGCTGCTTGAAGCTGTGGACCTCTACCCCCTGCGGGTTGACGCCTCCCATAACATGCTTGATGGTGCTGTCCTTCCCGGCGGCATCCATTGCCTGTAAAACGATAATCAGCCCTTCTCTGCCGTCGGCATACAGGCGATCCTGCAGGTCCTGCATCTTTGTAAGATTTTCTTTGGTCTTTTTAAGGATCTCTTCTTTATCCACATTGTCTTTTTTGCTGTTTGTCGGGATCTTACCGAGATCCAGCTTTCTGCTGCCGTCAAATGTGTACTCTTTCAGTGACATGATCTTTATTCTCCTTTTCTTTTCATTAATCCTGAATTGTCTGTTTATTCAGTTCTGTCCTACCCACTAAACCTAGCTCGCGACAGAGAACTGAAATCGAGGTACAATGTTATCTTCGCGAGCATCCTGACGCGCGACCTGACGTGCGACGATCTTTGCCTCGCCTGGTCGGCACTAATCACGAGGCGACAGAACAGATACTTTAATTATTTTATATCATTCTGGGAGAAAAGTTTCAACACTGTTTCTCTGTTTTTTGCCGTTGACGAGGCTGAATCTGCGGGATATACTGTAGTCGTTCCAATTCAGGCCGATTAAAGGAAGGAGAAATGAACATGAAAAAACGGATCGGGCTGTTCCTCGTGCTGTGCATGGGATTTGCTCTGCTGACCGGAAGCGCAGCTGCCGCAGCCGAAAACGGATGGCAGGATGCTTACCGCAATATACTGGATGAGACGATCAGAAACAGAGATCCTCAATACAGAAATGATGTTGCCATCGAGAACAGCTACCTGCTCTATGATGTGGACAAGGACGGTACGCCGGAGCTTATTATCAAAACGGGAACCTGCGAAGCCGACTATGCGGGCACACTCTATACCTGCCGGGACGGGCAGGCTGTGAAAGTTGATGAATTCGGTTTTGGCCATGCTTCGCTTTACAGTGATCCCGGTGAGAACGGGATTATTCTGCATTACGGGCATATGGGCTATGCATTCGGCGCAAGGTTCAGCCTTGTAGACGGGCAGCTTGCTTATGAGGACATTTTTGAAGATGACCTCAACAGCCGCCTGATGGAAGATGAGGACGCGGAATATATCCCGGTAGATCATTTTGTGCCGGGAGCCTGCTATCTCACCCTCTGCGAGACGGAAAAGGATCTGCCGATTCTGCATTATGAAGAGATCCGCCAGGCTCTCGACGGAGAATTCCCCAAGGCTGCAGAGCTCAGATGGCCGAATGATGACGAAGAATTCTATGTAAAAATCCTGACCGAGAATAAGCCGGTAACTGCCGTTTCGACAGACAGGTTTTCCAATCAGCCCGGCGTCATCGGCTTCCGGGATCTGCTGAAGCAGGATGTGGCGGCATCGTGGATGAGCGGAGATCTGCAGCTCCTCGGCGCACAGCCGGCAGACCTGAACGGTGACGGAAAGCTGGAGGGCGTTCTGGAACTGGCGGAAGACGGCAGCGGAAGCCGGATGTGCATCTATCTGGCAGAGCAGGACGGAACCGTATATGCCTATCTGCAGAACTATGCACCGGAAACGATCGCCGTGGACGGAAACGGAAACCTGCTCATGACCTATTCCTATTCTCTGGATCTCAAGAGGCTGGTGTTTGATGGGGATGAGAGTATGATGATCTCCCTGCCTCTCTCCGCCTATCAGGACAGATGAGAATCCTGCTGATCCGCCACGGAGAGCCCGACTATGAAGAAGACGGGCTGACGGAAAAAGGGAAGCGGGAAGCGGCGTTTCTGGCGGGCCGCATCGCGCCCATGCAGGTGAAAGACTATTATGTGTCTCCGCTTGGGCGGGCGATGGAGACTGCCGAGGCAACCCTGCAGAAAGCGGGCAGAAAGGCGCAAGTCTGCCCCTGGCTTCGGGAGTTTGATGTTCCGATCGTCGAAGACAACGGCGTCAAAAGGCCGGTCCCCTGGAACTGGATGCCGCAGAAATGGCTTTCCGATCCGCGCTTTTTCTCCGCAGAACACTGGAGTGAAAACGAAGTGCTGGAAAAGGTCGGCGTCGGCCCGGCATATGAAAAAGTCGTCTCTGCCTTTGATAAACTGCTTTCCGAACACGGTTACAGGCGGGAAGGAAATTATTACCGTGTTGAACAGGCAAACACGGATACACTGGTGTTCTTCACGCATTTCGGGCTGAGCTGCGTCCTGATGAGCCATCTTTTCAACTGCTCTCCCATGGTCTTATGGCACAGCCTGATCATGGCACCCTCTTCCATAACGACGCTCTATACGGAGGAAAGAGAAAAGGGAATTGCTGTTTTCCGCGCGGCGGCAATCGGAGACATCTCACACCTGTACATTAACGGCGAAGAACCATCCCCCGCCGGCAGATTCCAGGAAGTCTACTAAAATCAAAACCTTATAAGCTTTCCCCCAAAGTTTTAGCTCGCGACGGAGCACTGAAATCGAAGTACAATGTTGTCTTCGCGAGCATCATGCTTGTACTGATTACGAAGCGCCTTACAAAAACAACAAACCTCTCGGATCAGATCCGGGAGGTTTTTCATGCAAAGCATTATACGGAGGAGCGGGAGACAAGCTTCGTAGGAAACAAAATCCTCCTCGGCAGGGAATCATCCCCGTCAATCCGCTGCAGGAGGATTTTTGCGGCTGCAGCACCCATCTCTTCGGTCGGGAGGTCGATAGTCGTGAGGGGCGGATTGGAGTAGCGTGACATTTCCAGGTTCGTCAGCCCGATAACACCGACCTTTTCCGGCACGGATACCCCCATCTCGGAAAGCGCTCGCAGGGCGGCAATCGCCATCAGATCACTGGAGGCAAAAAACGCCTGGGGGAGCTGATCCGGCCCGAGCTCACGCAGAAGCCTTGCGCAGCGTGCATCATTCCAGTCACAGTCCAGCACCCATTTTTCAGAGACTTTCAGGCCGCTGTCGAGCAGTGTGTTTCGGTAGGCGTGGAAACGCCTGCATTGTTGCATCGGAACCTCCCCTTCAGGCCCTCCGATATAACCGATTTCCCGGTACCCCAGGTGGATCAGATGGAAGACGGCCAGCTCCGCCGCCTGTGTGTGGTCGTATTCGATGTTGTCAATCTCGCGGTAGCCGGTGTCAATCCCAACGATATGAGGCACCTTGGTGAGCGCATACTGGAAGATGGCTTCCCCGACATGGGACATCAGGATCAGCCCGTCCAGCGGTTCCGAAAAAATC
This sequence comes from Oscillospiraceae bacterium, assembly GCA_017406005.1. Lineage (GTDB taxonomy): Bacteria > Bacillota > Clostridia > Oscillospirales > Oscillospiraceae > Limivicinus. The sequence goes on from JAFQZI010000098.1 coordinate 13,691, forward strand.
CGGAGCAGGACCTCGCTGTTTTCCAGTTCATTCCAGGTCCGCACGAATGCGACTTCCGCGTGATGGGACAGAAGATAATTCTCCATCCCCGACAGGAGAGAGAGATAATAAGGGTCGGAATACTTGCCGCCGCGGAGCTTGATGACACAGCCGATTTTCTTTACGGAAGACCTGCTCTCCGCGGATCCTGACCTGCGCCGGGAAGCCGCGGCTTTGTAGTTCAGCTCTACAATAGCCTTCCAGACGCGGTCACGCGTCTCTTCCGTTATTTTATATGTGGTGTCATTATTCATCACGCGGGACACCGTTGCAATCGATACGCCGGCATGTGCGGCAACGTCACGAATCGTACTCATCGGGAAATCCTTTCCGCTAATTTTGTTTCGTAAAAGAAGGAGAAAATGGAAAAACTAACGAAACAAACATAGTATAACAAAGCAGAAAAATCTTGTCAATCCTCGCCTTTCCTATTATAATGGCCACAATAAGAGACTATTTGTGCAAGGATCCGACGTAACAGATCAGATAAAATAACGTAACAAAAGTTGCGTTTTCCATGAAAGAGGTGCACACTGTGAAGCTGGCTTTGGTTGGCGCGGGATCCCGCGGCATGATTTATTCCCGCTATGCCCACGATGTTCTCGGTGATGAAATCGTTGCCGTGGCAGACAGGCACCCGGAAAAGCTGGAAAGGGCACATCAGCTGTTCGGAACTCCGGAAGCAATGCTCTTTACCGACCCGCTGGAACTGATCCGCACGGTGCCGGAAGCGGATGCGCTGATCGTTGCCTCGATGGACAGGGATCATTATGCCCATGCGATGGCCGGGCTGGACAGAGGCTGGCACCTTCTGTTGGAGAAGCCGATCTCTCCGGATCCGCTGGAGTGCCTGAAGATCTCCCGAAAAGCTACGGAAAAGGGGCTGAGCGTGACGGTATGCCATGTGCTGCGCTACTCGCCGTTTTTTATCAGGCTGAAGGAGATCCTCGACAGCGGCATGCTTGGGAAGATCATCTGCATCGACCATACGGAAAACGTCGGCAACTTCCATATTGCGCACAGCTTCGTGCGCGGCAACTGGCGCAACAGTGACCTGGCGAGCCCTATTATCATGCAGAAAAGCTGCCATGATCTGGATATTCTGCTCTGGCTGACAGGGAAGCGGGCTGTGCAGATTTCCTCTTTCGGAAGCCTGAACTATTTCAAGCCTGAGAATGCTCCGGAAGGCAGCACGCTGCGCTGCCTGGACTGCCCTGTTGCAGAATCCTGCCGGTTCGATGCCCGCAAAGCCTATCTGCCGGCCATCGGTTCCTGGCCGGCGAATGTCCTGACGCAGGATCAGACCGAAGAAGGGATCCTGAAAGCCCTGCGGGACGGGCGCTACGGGCGCTGCGTGTATCGCTGTGACAACAACGTTTGTGACCATCAGAGCACGCTGATCGAATTTGAAGACGGTATTACCGCCACGTTTACGCTCTCCGGCTTGACAAACCGCATCTGCCGGACGATCCATGTGATGTGCGAAAACGGGGAACTCTGGGGGGATGACGGAAAAGGCGAGATCCGCATCAGCCCGTTCCGTTCCAATGATGTGGACGGATATGAGGAGCGCGTGATCCACATCGGTGCTGTTTCGGGCGATCACAGCGGAGGAGATCAGGGGCTGATGGAAGATTTCTCTTCCGGGCTTCATCACGCGTGCCAGGGCGACAGCAGGTCCTCTGTTCAGAAATCCGTTGAAAGCCACCTGATGGCTTGTGCTGCCGAGAAGTCACGGCTGACCGGGCAGACCATCCGTATGGCGGAATATGAGAAGGAACTGCTCCAAAAACTGTAATTCACCGGGCGGTCCCGGAAAAAAATAATATGGAGGAAAACCACATGAAAAAACTTCTTGCGATCCTGATGGCTGTAGCAATGCTTTCCACAATGGTTTTTGCCGGCGGGGTAACGGCTGCTGCAGACGAAAATGTTGAGATCCACTATGCCTACTGGGCATCGATGGATGAGTACTATGAGCAGTGCAAAGCGGCTTTTGAGGCGAGCCATCCGGGAATCACCATCGTCCTGGAGCACACCTCCTGGGGTGAATACTGGACGAAGCTGGAAGCTGCTGCAACCGGCGGCAGTGTAGCGGATGTGTTCCACATGAACGGCGTGAACATCACCAAGTATGCTGATGGCGGAGTCCTTCTCCCGATCGATGACTTCATCGCCGCTTCTGAAGTGGATCTTGCCAACTTCCCGGAAGCCATGAACAACATGTATAATTATGACGGGACCCAGTACGGCATTGCCATGGACTACGATACCGTCGGCCTGTGGTACAACAAGGCTCTGTTCGACAAGGCAGGCGTTGCTTACCCGACCAGTGACTGGACATGGGATGACATGGTGGTAGCAGCTGCTGTAATCACCGGCATTGAAGACGGTGTTTACGGCATTGCAGCCGGCTATTCCGATCAGCAGGGCTTCTACAACACCTGCTTTGCAGAAGACGGCTGGTTTGTTGACGGCGAGAAGTTTGGCTTCAACGAGCCGGGAACCCGCGCAGGCATCAAGTGCTGGGTCGATCTGATCGAGGCGGGATATTCTCCCTCTGAAGTATCCCTGGAAGAGAACGAAGGCTACCTGCAGTTCATGGCCGGCAAACTCGGCATGATCTTCTCCGGTGACTGGATGGTCAAGTACTATGCTTCCGAAGATTCCTCCGTGGCAGACGTCTGCGATGTTGTTGAAATGCCCTTGATGTCCACCGGAAAGCGTGCCTCCGTGATCCACGGCAAGGCAAACTGCATCTCCGTGGCAACAGAGCATCCGGATGAAGCCTGGGCATGGGTTGAGTACCTGTCCGGCCCCGAGGCCATGGCTCTGATGGGTCAGATGGGTATTGCCATCCCGTCCTATCTGGAGTATTCTCCGCTCTTCTTTGAAGCATATCCGCAGTACAACATGGGCATCTATGCCGATGCTGCTGCAAACTACTCCTATGTCTACCCCTCTTCCGCATTCAACACCGAGTGGTCTGACATTATGTGGAACGAGCTCGTACAGGCATTCAACCTGGAAATCAGCGTGGATGAAGCCTGCGACAATATCATGGAGCAGATCGGATAATCCTTAAATCCTCTTTGCGGACGTGACGGGCCTCCCCGCCACGTCCGCCGCATTTAATATGAGAAAAAGGAGTCCTCCCATGAAAAAGCGCCACCTAACAAAAGAAAAACTTACCAACTGGGCCTGGGGCTACAGCATGATCCTGCCCCTCCTCCTCGGCCTGGGAGTTTTTTATTTCTACCCTGTGGGGAAGGTCATACGCGACAGCTTTTACAATGTGGGTGCTTTCAACAAATCCTCCTGGGCGGGGCTGGCAAACTACGAAAAGATGCTCTCTGACTCCGGGATGTGGAAAAGCCTCGGAAACACCTTTTCCTACGTGCTGATCATTATTCCCGCAACCGTCTTCTTTTCCCTGGTGCTGGCAGCTCTGCTGAACACAAAAATCAAAGGCCGCGGCGTGTTCCGCGTTATCTTCTTTGTCCCGACGGTTACCATGTCCGCTGCTATTGCAATGGTCTGGCGCTGGATCTTCAACGGGGATTTCGGGATTCTGAATTATCTGGTGAAGCTCCTGGGCGGACAGGGGCACTACTGGCTGAGCGAGCAGGCCACCGCGCTTGTCTGTATCTCTCTGGTCTCGATCTGGATGGGCGTGGGCTACAACATGATCATCCTTCTCGCAGGCATCCAGGGCATCCCCTCCGTCTATTATGAGGCGGCAGAGCTGGACGGCGCATCCAAAATCCGCCAGTTCTTTACCATCACGCTTCCTTTGGTCACGCCGACGCTCTTCTTTGTGCTGACAACAACCGTCATCTCCACCCTGCAGATATTTGACGTTATTTATATGATGATCCCGGCAAAGAGCACTGCCATGCGCTATACACAAAGCGTTGTCATGTACTTCTACCGCAACGCATTTGAGTTCTCCAAGAAGGGATATGCCAGTGCTATTGCCGTGTTCCTTTTCCTGATCATCATGCTGCTCACCCTGCTTCAGATGCGTCTGCAGAAGAAGTGGGTTGTATATGATTGAGAGGAGGGGATAAAGATGCCGCAGAAAATCCGTCGGAAGAAAATGCCTGCCGGGACGGCAGTGGTTTATATCGTCCTGATCCTGGGCTGCTTTATTACGCTGGCTCCTTTTGCCTGGATGCTGCTGACTTCCTTTAAGACGCAGGTGGAAGCCGTTTCCATTCCCCCCTCCATCCTCCCGCGCCACTGGGATATCAGTTCGTATCTGACGCTCTCGGATAAACTGCCGTTCTGGCGGATGTACGGCAATACGGTTCTTACGGCAATCATTATCGTAGCCGGTCAGCTGACGCTGTGCTCTCTCGCCGGGTACGCTTTTGCCCGGATCCGCTTCCCGGGCAGGGACGCACTCTTTGTGCTCTGCCTTGCCGTGCTGATGATTCCGAGCTCCTTCCTGATTCTCCCGCAGTACTTGACCATGCAGAAGATGAAACTCCTGAACACCCTTCGCGCTGTCTTCCTGCCGAACCTCTTCTCCGCCTTCGGGACCTTCCTGATGCGCCAGTTCTTTATGGCGATCCCGCAGGAACTGGAGGATGCCGCCCGGATTGACGGCTGCGGCCACGGGCGGATCTTCGTTCAGATCATGCTCCCGCTTGTGAAGCCTGGACTGGTCTCTCTCGGCGTGCTGACGCTGCGGTTTGCGTGGAATAACCTCATGTGGCCGATGATCGTCAATACCTCGCCGGATAAGATGACGCTTGCTGCAGGCCTCAGTTACCTGCAGGGCCAGTATCTGACGGACTACCCCAGCATCATGGCAGGTGCCCTCCTGTCCATCATCCCGCTGATCATCATTTATGCAATCTTCCAGAAACAATTTATCGAAGGCATTGCCCTGACAGGCATCAAAGGCTGACGAATCATTCCAAAGACTTTCCTAGATGGCGTCGTGTTTTACGACGTCATCCTTTTTTTGTCGGCTGCGGGCTTCAAAAAACGGGTTTAGGCAGACGGGAATATCGCCGGTTCGAGCATTTTGTACAAGAACAGCGGGTGTGGGCGGGTGAATTCTCAGAGGTTTGCATGAAAAGTAATAAAAATAAATATTATCTTGACAATGATGCATAATTTCTGTATAATCGCTGCATAATCATTAATATTTGTCACGGAGGGCTAATAATTATGAATAAAGCCGACATAAAAAAAGTTGTTCTTGCGTATTCCGGAGGGCTGGACACTTCGGTCATAATCCCATGGCTGAAGGAAAACTATAATGGCTGTGAAGTTATTGCCGTCGCTGCCAATGTAGGGCAGGGAGATGAACTGGACGGCCTGGAGGAAAAGGCGATCAAGACAGGCGCATCCAAGCTGTATATTCTGGATCTGACGGACGAGTACGTCAACGATTACATTATCCCTTGCATGAAAGCCGGCGCAATATATGAGGACTATCTGCTTGGCACCAGCCATGCAAGGCCCTGCATCGCGAAAGGGCTGGTGGATATCGCTCTGAAGGAAGGGGCAGACGCCATTGCGCACGGCTGCACCGGAAAAGGGAACGATCAGGTCCGCTTTGAGCTCGCCATAAAGCACTTTGCACCGAACATGCCGGTCATTGCCCCCTGGCGCGAATGGACCATCAAATCCAGGGACGAGGAGATCGATTACGCCGAAGCGCACAATGTGCCTTTAAGGATCAACCGTGAGACAAACTATTCCAAGGACAAGAACCTCTGGCATCTCTCTCATGAAGGGCTGGATCTCGAGGATCCCGCAAACGAACCGCAGTACGAGAAGCCCGGCTTCCTGGAGATGAGTGTTTCTCCGATCCAGGCACCGGATGTCCCGGCCTATGTAACGCTGGACTTTGCAGAAGGAATCCCGATAGCGCTGGACGGGGAGAAAATGAGCAGCAAAGACATCATTATGAAGCTCAACGAGATCGGCGGCAAAAACGGCATCGGCCTTCTGGACATTGTGGAAAACCGGCTCGTCGGCATGAAGTGCCGCGGCATTTACGAAACGCCGGGCGGCACGATCCTCTATGCGGCCCACAGTGCACTGGAAACCATCTGCCTGGACAAGATGACCCTCCATGAAAAGCAGAAGCTGGCCATCACGTTTGGTGAGCTGGTATACAACGGGCAGTGGTTTACCCCGCTCAGGGAGGCGCTGAGCGCCTTTGTGGACAAGACGCAGGAGCGCGTCACCGGAACGGTTAAGCTGAAGCTCTACAAGGGCAATATCATCAAAGCCGGCATCTGGAGTGAAAAATCCCTCTACAGCGAAAAAATCGCAACCTTCGGGGAGAGTGATTACAACCAGGCGGATGCGGTCGGATTCATCAATCTCTACGGTCTTCCCATTCAGGTACAGGCTCTCGTGGACGGCAAGTAAGCGGCAGCGATGGCGAAAATGTGGGCCGGCGTCACAGCCGGCAATACAGACAGGCTGGCGGATGCGTTCAACTCTTCCATCCGTGTTGACAGCCGGATGTACCGGGAAGATATCACGGGGAGCATGGCGCATGCTGCCATGCTGGCTTCCAAAGGGATAATTACGGAAGAGGACCGCAAACTCATGACGGAAGGGCTCGCGGGGATCCTGGATGACATACAGTCCGGTGCCCTGCCTGTCGACCAGGACTGTGAAGACATCCATATGTTCGTCGAGCAGGTCCTGACGGAGCGGATCGGTGACACCGGAAAAAAGCTCCATACGGCGCGCAGCCGCAATGACCAGGTCGCGCTTGACCTGAGGATGTACCTGCGCAGCGAGTGCGACGAGCTTTCCGACCTGATCCGCGATCTGCTGGGAGCCCTGGCAACGCTGGCGGAAGAGCACAAGGAAACCATCATGCCGGGTTATACACACCTGCAGCGGGCACAGCCGGTGAGCTTCGGCCACTATATGATGGCTTATGCCATGATGCTGGTGCGGGATCTGGACAGGATTTCCGACTGCAGAAAGAGAATCAATATTTCTCCGATCGGCTGCTGTGCGCTGGCCGGGACGACCTATCAGACGGACCGGACTATGGAAGCTGAGCTGCTGGGGTTCGACGGCATCACCTTGAACAGCATCGACGGCGTCTCCGATCGGGACTTTGCCGTGGAACTTCTGAGCACGCTTTCCGTGCTGATGATGCACCTCTCACGGCTATCCGAGGAACTGATTCTCTGGGCAAGCTGGGAATTCCAGTTTATTACGATCTCGGATGCGTATACCACAGGGTCCTCGATTATGCCGCAGAAGCGAAACGCGGACATGGCAGAGCTGATCCGGGGAAAGACCGGGCGTGTTTACGGCGATCTGATCGGCCTGCTTACGATCCTGAAAGGCCTTCCGCTTGCCTATAACAAGGACATGCAGGAAGACAAAGAGGGCGTTTTTGATGCCTGCGATACCGTAAAAATGTGCCTGCAGATTCTCAGGCCGATGCTTCTCACCATGACAGTCCATAAGGAAAACATGCTCAGGGCGGCACAGAAAGGCTTCATCAATGCAACGGATCTGGCGGATTATCTCGTAAAGAAGGGCCTGCCGTTCCGCACGGCGTATAAAATCACGGGGAATCTCGTGGCAGTGTGCATGCAGACGAACAGAGTGCTGGAGGATATCCCGATAGAAGAATACCGGCAGTACAGCGAGCTCTTTTCCGAGGACCTGTATCAGGAGATCAGCCTGAAGACATGCATGGAGAAGAGAATCTCCGCGGGGGGCACTTCAAGCACTTCGGTTGAAAAGCAGATTGCATTTATCAGGAGTTTATTGAACAATGACTAAGATATTCATTGACGGGAGTGCGGGAACGACCGGGCTTCGTATTCGGGAAAGGCTGGAGCAGCGTGCAGAGCTGGAACTCCTCAGCCTGCCGGAGGCACTCCGAAAAGACAGCAAGGCACGGGAAGAGATCATCAATGAAGCGGACATCGCTTTCTTCTGCCTGCCGGATGCCGCTGCTATCGAAGCTGCAGCGCTGGTCCACGGGAATACTGCCGTGATCGACACCTCCACCGCACACCGCACAGCGGATGGCTGGGCCTACGGTTTCCCGGAGCTCCATGGCCTGCGTGAGAAAATCAGCCAAAGCAAACGGATTGCAAATCCAGGCTGTCATGCCAGCGGGTTTATTTCGCTGACAGAGCCGCTGGTACACGAGGGCCTGATCTCACCGGATACGCTGTTGAGCTGTTTCTCCGTTACAGGCTTTTCGGGAGGAGGCAAAAAAATGGTTGCCGACTATGAATCCGACAGCCGGGCTGAGGAGTTGGATTCACCCCGCCAGTACGGGCTGACCCAGCAGCACAAGCATCTGGCCGAGATGACAAAGATCTCGGGGCTTGAAACGGCACCGATCTTCTGCCCGATTGTGGCAGATTACTACAGCGGAATGGTCGTCACGGTGCCCCTTTTCCGAAAGGATCTGAAAGGAAGCGTTGAAGATATCAAAGCGGTGTACCGGGCCTGTTACCACAGCGCCATCGTACACTATGAGGAGTATGAAGACGGCATGATTGCCGGGAATGCGCTGTCCGGCCGGGATGATATGCGCATCACCGTCGCCGGAAATGAAGACAGAATTCTTCTGATCTCCGTCTTTGACAATCTCGGAAAAGGCGCATCCGGGGCGGCGATTCAGAATATGAACATTCTGCTCGGCCTGGATGAGACGGCAGGGCTTGTGGTGTAAGGAAGTTTTCAGTGTATCGGATGAAAGGGCAGGAGGAATGAATATGGACAAATTTGAAAATATTCCCGGCGGCGTATGCGCCGCGAGCGGCTTTCAGGCTGCCGGCGTCTATTGCGGGATCAGGAAGAACCCCGGCAAAAAGGATCTTTCCCTGATCTTCAGTGAGGTTCCGGCTTCTGCGGCTGCGGTTTATACGACGAACCTGGTTAAGGGAGCCCCTCTGACGGTGACAAAAAAGCATATTGCCGACGGCAAGGCACAGGCCGTGATCTGCAACAGCGGCAACGCCAACACCTGCAATGCTGACGGCATCGAGATTGCCGAAAAGATGAGTGCTCTGACCGGCGAAGCGCTCGGGATCGCACCGGAGGATGTTGTGGTAGCTTCCACAGGCGTCATCGGTCAGCCGCTGAATATAGCGCCGATTGCGGCAGGGATTCCCCAGCTTGCCGAGCAGCTCTCTCCGGAGGGGAGCTCTGAGGCCTGCGCGGCCATTATGACGACGGATACCGTCAAAAAAGAGGTTGCCGTAGCGTTCACCCTCGGCGGGAAGTGCTGTCATCTCGGAGGCATCGCCAAGGGCAGCGGCATGATCCATCCCAATATGGCGACGATGCTGGGCTTCCTCACAACGGATGCGGCGGTGAGCCCGGCAATGCTGCAGAAGGCGCTTTCCGACAATATCCAGAACACCTTCAACATGGTCAGTGTGGATGGGGATACTTCCACAAATGACATGGTTGTGATTCTCGCAAACGGCCTCGCCGGGAACGCAGAGATCACGGAGGAAGGCGAGGATTATGATACCTTCGCACAGGCTCTGAACGCGGCCACCGTGCCGCTCTGCCGGATGATTGCCGGAGACGGAGAAGGGGCCACAAAGCTGCTGGAGTGCCGTGTGACCGGAGGAAAAACGCTCCCGGTGGCCAAAACAGTGGCAAGAAGCGTTATCAGTTCCAGCCTGACCAAGGCGGCGATGTTCGGAGAAGATGCCAACTGGGGCAGGGTTCTCTGCGCCATCGGCTACAGCGGGGCGGATGTGGACGTCACGAAAGTCGATGTGGTGTTCCAGTCAGCTGCCGGGACGGTCACCGTATGTGAAAACGGAGCAGGGGTGCCCTTCTCCGAGGAACTGGCAGCGAAGGTTCTGCACGAAAAGGAAATCGATATTCTGATTGATCTGAACGACGGAGATGCATCCGCGACGGCATGGGGCTGTGACCTGACCTACGACTACGTCAAGATCAACGGAGATTACAGGACCTGATATGGACAGCTTCACCAACACTGAAAGGGCACAGGTGCTGACGGAAGCACTGCCCTATATCCGCCGGTACAACGGGAAAATCATCGTTGTCAAATACGGCGGCAATGCGATGGTCAATGACGAACTGCGTCAGCAGGTGATGGAGGACATCGTCCTTCTATGGCTGGTCGGCGTGCGCGTGGTGCTTGTGCACGGAGGCGGCCCGGAGATCAGCGAGCTGATGACCAAACTCGGAAAAAAGCCGGAATTTGTTGACGGCCTTCGCGTGACGGATCAGGAGACAGTGGATATTGTCCAGATGGTCCTCGCAGGGAAGGTCAATAAGACGCTCGTCAAACTCCTCGGGAAAAGAGGAGGAAAGTCCATGGGGATCTCCGGTATGGACGGCGGGCTGATCAAAGCGAAAATGCGTAATCCGGATCTCGGCTATGTCGGCAGCATCGTCGGTGTCAACATCCAGCCGGTCATGGATCTGCTGGAAAAGGGATATATCCCGGTGATCTCAACCCTCGGCTGTGACGAGGAGGGCAACACCTACAACATCAACGGGGATACGGCAGCAGCCTATATCGCGGGAGCTCTCGGCGCAGAGAGGCTGATCATGATGACGGACATCGCAGGCGTCCTGCGCGACAAAAATGATCCTTCCACACTGATCCCGGAGCTCACGATCGATGATGCGGTAGAGCTTTTTGAGGAAAAGGTGATTGCAGGGGGGATGATCCCGAAGATCGAGTGCTGCATCGATGCGATCAACCGCGGTGTAGAGAGTGTGATCATTATGGACGGGCGGGTGCCGCATTCCATCCTTATGGAACTCCTGACGGATGAAGGCGCCGGAACGATGGTAGTGAAGAACAAAAACAGTGCAGAGGAGAATACAAAATGAATCTGAAAGAAGCCGATAAGCTGTATATCGCGAATACCTATGCGCGCTTCCCGGTAGAGCTGGTCTCCGGAAAGGGATCGCTTGTTTATGATGAGACAGGAAAAGAGTATATCGACATGGGCAGCGGGATCGGCGTCAATGCATTTGGTATCGCCGACGATCAATGGCAGGAAGCCGTGACGGCCCAGCTGGGCAAACTGCAGCATATGTCGAACCTGTACTTTACAGAGCCATGCGTAAAGCTGGCAGAGCTGCTCTGCAAAAAGACAGGGATGAAAAAAGTGTTCTTCTGCAACTCCGGTGCCGAAGCGAATGAGGGCATGATCAAAACCGCAAGGAAATATGCCGCGGAGCACAAGGGGGAAGAATATTTTACCATCGTCACGCTGGTGAACAGTTTTCACGGCCGTACGATCACAACGCTGGCTGCAACCGGCCAGGAGCACTACCATGAGCTGTTCCAGCCGCTGACGCCGGGCTTTGTCCATGCTCCTGCAAACGATCTGGAAGCGGTCAAAAATGCGGCCCTGCAGAACAAGGCGGGAGCAGTCATGATTGAGTGCATCCAGGGAGAGGGCGGTGTCATCGCACTGGAAAAGGACTTTGTTCAGGGTCTGGCGGATTTCTGTAAAGAAGAAGACATCCTTCTGCTCGTTGACGAGGTCCAGACCGGGAACGGGCGCTCCGGCGCACTCTATTCCTATATGAACTACAATGTTCAGCCGGACATCGTATCGACTGCGAAAGGCCTCGGAGGCGGCCTCCCGCTGGGGGCGATTCTCTTCGGGGAGAAAACGGAGTTTACACTTGGCGCCGGGGACCACGGTTCCACCTTCGGCGGGAATCCGGTCAGCTGTGCAGGGGCGGTCAGTGTTCTGGAAAGGATCGACGACGCTCTGCTGGCCGAGGTTAAGAAAAAGAGTAAGTATGTTTTTTCGGCCATGGAAGGCACGCCCGGAGTCGAGGCCGTCACCGGGATGGGCCTGATGATCGGTATCAAAACCGTGAGGCCAGCCGCCGAAGTTGTGAAAACCTGTATGGAGAAAGGGGTCCTGTGCCTCACCGCGAAGGATAAGGTACGGCTTCTGCCCGCTTTGAATATCCCGATGGAATTGCTGGAAAAAGCGATCGGAATCATTAAGGAGTCACTATGAATCTGAAAAACCGCAACTTCCTGAAGCTGCTGGATTATTCCCCCGAGGAGATCCTGGCACTGATTGATCTCGCAGCAGATCTCAAAGAGAAAAAGAAAGCCGGTGTTCCGCACCGGCTGCTGGAAGGCAAAAACATTGCCCTGATATTCGAAAAAACCAGCACCCGCACCCGCTGCAGCTTTGAAGTGGCGGCGGCAGATCTGGGCATGCATCCGGTCTATCTCGATCCGAAGTCCTCCCAGCTTGGGAAGAAAGAGAGTATTGCAGACACGGCCCGCGTGCTGGGCCGCATGTTTGACGGAATCGAATACCGTGGCTTTGAACAGGCAAGGGTGGAAAAGCTTGCGCAATATGCTGGAGTGCCGGTCTGGAACGGGCTGACAAATGAATTCCACCCGACACAGATCCTGGCCGATCTTCTGACCATTCGCGAGCATTTCGGGAGCCTGAAAGAGAAAAAGCTCGTCTATCTGGGAGATGCGCGGTACAATATGGGCAATTCCCTGATGGTTGGCTGTGCAAAGATGGGGCTGCACTTTGTTGCCTGCGCTCCGGAGGCCTATTTCCCGGATCCGAAGCTGATCGATACCTGCCTTGCCGTCGCCTCGGAGACCGGCGCCGTACTCGAATTTGAAACGGATCCGCTGAAAGCAGTGCAGAATGCGGATGTGCTCTATACGGATATCTGGGTCTCCATGGGTGAGCCTGCGGAGGTCTGGGACCAGAGGATCCATGAGCTGCTTCCGTATCAGGTGACGCAGAAGCTGATGGATGCGGCGGGGCCGCAGTGCCGCTTTATGCATTGCCTGCCTGCCTACCATGATCTTGAGACCGAAAACGGTCTGGAAGTCTGTAAAAAGTACGGTTTGGAAGCTCTCGAAGTGACGAATGAAGTCTTTGAAGGGCCGCAGTCCATCGTGTTCGATGAGGCGGAGAACCGTATGCACACCATCAAGGCCGTCATGGCAGCGACGCTCGGAGGATCATGAGGACGCTACAATGAAGAAAGCATATCTGGTACTGGAAAACGGCGAGGTCTTTGAAGGCCTCGCCATTGGCGCAGAGAGGGAACAGATCGGGGAGTTGGTGTTCACCACAGGGATGACCGGCTATCTGGAAACCCTGACAGACCCGAGCTATGCCGGGCAGATTATCCTCCAGACTTTCCCGTTGATCGGAAACTACGGCCTGATCCCGGAGGATTTCGAGGGGGGTTGCTTCGCCAGAGGCTATGTGGTGAAGGAACTCTGTGATCTTCCTTCGAATTTCCGGAGTCAGGGCACGCTGGACAGCTTCCTGAAGGAGAAAAACATACCGGGCATCTGCGGCATCGACACGCGGGCGGTCGCGAAGCGCCTGCGCGAACAGGGGACGATGAATGCCCTGATCTGCGCGGAAGTCCCGGCAGACCTTCAGGCAGTGAAGGACTACAGGATCGTCGGCGCAGTGGAATCTGTCGGCGGGAAGGAAATCCTGTATTATCCGGAGCCCTCTTCTGTCGGCGGTGGTGATGAAAAAGACGCTTCTGCACCGCATGTTGTCCTTGTCGATTACGGTGCCAAGCGGAATATTCTGCGCTGTCTGCTGAAGCGGGGCTGCAGCGTAACGGTAGTGCCGCATGACACGACGGCGGAGGATATCCTGGCGCTGAAGCCGGATGGAATCATGCTCTCCAACGGGCCGGGAGATCCGGAGGAGAATGTGTTTGAGATCGACCAGATCCGAAAGCTCATCGGCAATGTCCCGCTTTTCGGGATCTGCCTCGGCCATCAGCTCACAGCCCTTGCCATGGGCGGAAAAACGGTGAAACTGAAGTACGGGCACCACGGTGCAAACCAGCCGGTAACGGACGGAACCCACACCTGGATCACCAGCCAGAATCACAACTATGCCGTGGTGGCGGACAGCCTGGGCAATGTTGCCGAGCTGAGCTTTCAAAATGCAAATGACGGGAGCTGCGAGGGGCTGGAGTACCGCGGGCGGAATGCGTTTACGGTGCAGTTCCACCCGGAAGCCTGCGGAGGGCCTCATGACACGGAATTTCTGTTTGACCGCTTCCTGAAAATGATGGAGGAAAAACATGCCGAGAGATAACAGTATCCAGAAGGTTCTGGTAATCGGTTCGGGCCCGATCGTAATCGGCCAGGCGGCTGAATTTGACTACGCCGGTGCACAGGCCTGCCGTGTGCTGCGGCAGGAAGGGATCCGGACGGTTCTGGTCAACTCCAACCCCGCTACCATCATGACGGACAAGCTGCTCGCCGATGTGATTTATCTGGAGCCCCTGACACAGGAAACGCTCCGCCGCATTATCGAAAAGGAGCGGCCGGACGGGCTGCTTGCCGGCCTCGGCGGCCAGACGGGGCTCACGCTCGCCATGCAGCTCGGGAGGAGTGGCGTCCTGGAGCATTACGGTGTGCGCTTGCTGGGCTCCGATCTCGAAGCCATCGAGCGCGCGGAGGATCGCGAACGCTTCCGTGAGACGCTGCAGCAGATCGGGCAGCCGATGGTCCCTTCTGCAACTGCCACAACGGCAGCCGAAGCACTCCGCATTGCCGAGCGGATCGGATATCCGGTCATCGTGAGGCCTGCTTATACGCTCGGAGGCAGCGGCGGAGGGATTGCCCAGAGTCCGAAAGCGCTTCAGGCCATCGCGCAGAACGGGCTTGACCTCTCCCCGATCAGCCAGGTGCTCGTGGAAAAGTGCATCTCCGGCTGGAAGGAGATCGAGTTTGAGACGATGCGGGATGCCGCAGGCAATGTCATCGCCGTCTGTTCGATGGAAAACGTCGACCCTGTCGGCATCCACACGGGGGACTCGGTTGTCGTGGCCCCTGCCCTCACGCTGGCCGACCGGGAATACCAGATGCTTCGCAGTGCCGCGCTGGATATTATCACCGCACTCGGCATTGTCGGCGGCTGCAACTGCCAGTTTGCCCTGAATCCCGACAGCTTTGAATACGCTGTGATCGAAGTGAACCCCCGTGTCTCCCGTTCTTCGGCGCTCGCGTCCAAGGCAACCGGATATCCGATCGCAAAAATCAGTACGAGGCTTGCCCTCGGCTACAACCTCGACGAGATCGCAAACGACATTACGGGCAAGACCTGCGCCTGCTTTGAGCCTGCGCTTGACTATGTGGTTGTCAAGGTTCCGAAATGGCCTTTTGACAAATTCCCCGATGCGAGCCGCCTGCTTGGCACACAGATGAAGGCGACGGGGGAAGTCATGTCGATTGCCCCGACCTTTGAACTGGCGCTTGCCAAGGCCCTGCGCGGCGTCGGCAAAGCTCCCGAGGGCGGGGACTGGCATGACCAGGACGACCGGAGGATCTGGTCGATCCTGCGTGCCCTGAAGCAGGGCACGGATCCCGAGGAGATCCATGCAGTCACGAAGATCGATCGCTGGTTCCTCTGGAAAATGCAGAAAATGGCGCTTGCGGAAGAGGCGGGAGAGAACACTTCCGGCCTTCCGGTCCCCTATAAAATGGTTGATACCTGTGCGGCGGAATTCGATGCGCAGACGCCGTATTTCTATGCCGGGATTCCCGGAGAGGAGTGCGAGGCAAGGAGCTTCCCGAGAAGCGGAAAGCCCGTCATCATGGTCCTCGGCTCCGGCCCGATCCGTATCGGGCAGGGCATTGAATTCGACTACAGCTCCGTCCACTGCGTCTGGACGCTGCGTGACATGGGCTATGATGTCGTCATGGTCAACAACAACCCGGAGACGGTTTCAACCGACTATGACACAGCCGACAGGCTGTACTTTGAGCCCCTGACGCCGGAAGATGTCTGGCCGATTATCGAGGTGGAAAAACCCGTCGGCGTGGTGGTCGCGTTCGGCGGCCAGACGGCGATCTCCCTTACCAAATTTCTCGACAGCAAAGGCGTCCCGATCCTGGGCACGTCAGCCGACGGCATTGACCTTGCCGAAGACCGTGCGCGTTTCGACGCCCTTCTGGAGCAATTCGGGATACGGCGCCCGAAGGGGCGCGGCGTGAAGACGCTGGAAGAAGCCCTCACTGCGGCGGAGGAACTCGGATACCCGGTGCTGCTGCGCCCGAGCTACGTCATCGGCGGGCAGAATATGTGTATTTCCCGGAACAGGGAAACCACGGAGCAGTATATGCGCGGCATTCTGGCCGGCGGGATAGAAAATCCTGTCCTGATCGACCAGTATCTGCCCGGCATCGAGCTCGAAGTGGATGTGATTTCCGACGGGGAGGACGTCCTGATCCCCGGGATCATGGAGCATATTGAGCGGGCCGGCATCCACAGCGGAGACTCCATTGCGGTCTATCCGCCCTATAATCTGTCGGATCGTTTCCTCCACCGGATCTGTGATGTTTCAGAGAAGCTTGCCCTGGCACTCGGGACCAGGGGCCTTGTGAATATCCAGTACCTGATCTATCAGGATGAGCTGTATGTCATTGAGGTCAATCCCCGCG
Source organism: Oscillospiraceae bacterium (assembly GCA_017406005.1). Classification (GTDB taxonomy): domain Bacteria; phylum Bacillota; class Clostridia; order Oscillospirales; family Oscillospiraceae; genus Limivicinus. The sequence continues at coordinate 30,177 of JAFQZI010000098.1, forward strand.
CCTCCCGCACGGTGCCTTATATCTCAAAGGTGACAAATGTGCCGATGGTGGATATTGCGGCACATGTCATGCTCGGCGAAAAGCTGAGAAATCTCGGCTGTGGAACGGGCCTGTGCCGTACGCCGCCGTATACGGCGGTCAAAGTTCCGGTCTTCTCCTTTGAAAAGCTGAATGATGCCAACTCCATTCTTGGTCCGGAGATGAAGTCCACCGGAGAGGTGCTCGGCATCGGGCGGAGTTTTGCCGAAGCCATGTTTAAGGGGCTTACGGCGGCCGGGTTCCGGATGGAGCTCAAGTCTGTGCTCCTGAGTGTGGAGACGCCGGATTATCCGGAAATCCTCCCCCTTGCACAGCGTTTTCACAGCCTTGGCCTGAAAATCTATGCCACGGAAGGCACAGCCGAGGCGATTGCCTCCCTGGGGCTTCCCGTCACGTCCATCAACGCCGAGCGCCTGATGCAGGATCGGGATCTTGCAGGCCTTGGGCTCATCGTGTACACTGGCGCTGTCCGTGACGGCACCATGGGGGATTATATCGCCCTGCATCGCCGGGCTATGCAGCTCGGCATTCCGTGCCTTACCTCGACCGACACGGCAAATGCCCTGGCCGACAGCATCGCCTCGCGCTACAGCCGCGAGAATACGGAACTTGTCGATCTCAATGCGATGCGCCCGTGGCGGCAGACCATTCCCTTTACCAAAATGCAGGACTGCGGCAATGACTATATCTTTATCGAGAACTTCGACGGGAAGATTTCCTGTCCGGAATCCCTGTGTGTATCCCTCTGCCGGCCGCATACGGGCATCGGCGCCGACGGAATTGTGCTTCTGGAGAACTCTCGGGTGGCGGACGTACGGATGCGCAGCTTTAACCGGGACGGCAGTGAAGGCAAAATGGCCGGCAACAATCTGCGCTGCACCGGCAAATACATGTACGACAAAGGCTACCTCCGCAAGGAGATGCTGACCGTGGAAACAGCTGACGGCGTCAGGCACCTGCACCTCTTTTGCCGGGACGGACTGGTGAGCTCGGTTACCGTGAATATGGGAAAGGTTCGCTGGAAAGCGGAGAAAATTCCCGTCATTACGGACAGGGAACGCCTGATCGACAGCCAGATCCGGATCGGAAACCGGGAATACAGCGTGACCTGCCTTTCCGTGGGCAATCCGCACTGCGTTGTCTTCTGCGACAGTATCGATGCCTGCAATCTTGAAGAGCTCGGCCCGCGTTTCGAACATGCGGAGATCTTCCCGGAGCGGATCAATACGGAATTTGTGCGGGTAGTAAACCGTACGAATCTGCGTATGCGTGTCTGGGAGCGCGGCATCGGCGAAACGCTTGCCTGCGGAACCGGGGCCTGTGCTGCAGCAGCAGCTGCGGTGGAAAACGGGTTCTGCGACCGGGGTGCGGATATCCACGTCAGTCTCCCCGGGGGAGAACTGATTGTGAATTACACGGAGGACCGTGTGCTCCTGACCGGCGGCGCAACAAAAGTCTTCGAAGGCACCTTCGCCTATTAACAAATCCGCACAGGCCTCCCAGCCTGTGCGGAATAATTATCAGTATTTATTTTATTTAATCAGCACTCCGCTCCGTCCTACTCCGACGCCTAACGGTGTTACTTCACTCTCCTAACTTATTTGCTCGCGACGGAGCAGTAACTACGAGGTACAATGTACCCTTCGCGAGCACCTGGAGTGCACTTATTAGGGCATATACTCCTTAAATAACGTAATCAAACCCATCAGTTTCCTTCTGTATCAGATCCTCAATCGTGTAGGCACTCAGATACGTCCTCACGGCTTCATCCAGCCCCTTCCAAAGCCCAAGCGTGCGGCATTCCACCATGCGCGTGCAGGGGGGAGTATCTTCCTCCAGGCAGGCAACCGGTGCAAGCGTGCCTTCCATCAGGCAGACGACGTCATAAACATTAATCTGATCCGGCGCCTTGTTCAGCTGATAACCGCCGCCCTTGCCGCGAAGGCCTTTAATGACGCCGGCCTTGACCAGGTCTTTGACGATGTTTTCAAGGTATTTTTCTGATATCTCCTGCCGTTCGGCAATTTCCTTGAGAGGAATATTGGTGGGGGAAGGGTGTTCTGCCATATCGACAAGAACACGCAGCGCATAGCGGCCTTTTGTGGAAATCATCATTTTGCAGAGGCTCCTTATTCCAGATTCCCGGAAGCAAACATCAGCGCTGACAGCGCAACGATCGGTGCCGTCTCGCACCTCAGGATCCGCTCACCCATCGAGCAGATATGGCAGCCGGTGATTTTCGCAAGGTCTGCCTCATACTGGGCAAATCCCCCTTCAGGCCCGGTGATGATGGCGGCCGTCTTTGCCTCGCGGCAGCCTTTCAAAGCATTGTCAAGGCTTTCGCGTTCGCCGGTTTCGTACATGAAAAGGCTCAGGTCTTTCTGGATGGCGGTATTCAGGCACTGCGTGAAGTCTCCGATCCAGCGCACCTCGGGGATGATGCCGCGGCCGGACTGTTTTGCGGCCTCCTCCGAAATCCGATTCCAGCGCTCCAGCTTCTTGTTGCGCCCGCCTTCATCCAGCTTGGCAACACAGCGTTCACAGGTAAAGAAGCAGACTTCAAATGCTCCCGCCTCGACGGACTTCTGAATAATATAATCCGTTCTGTCACTGCCCTTCGGAAGCCCGCACAGCACTGAAACCTTGATGCCCGGCTCAGACTTGCAGGGAGTCACTTCAACCACTTCTGCTTCCACTTCTTCTTTTGTTGCCTTGACGATCCGGCACTTGTAATCGCTGCCTTGCGTGTCGCAGAGGATCACGTCGTCCCCGGGGCGGAGGCGCAGAACATGCACATGCTCGGCATCACGGCCCGTCATAATGGCCGTTCCTCCGAGAATGTTGGTGCCGGCTATGAAAAATCTTGGCATATACAATCCCTCCGGATCATTTTCTTTTATTTTTATCATTAAACCACACTTTTCCCCTATTTGCAACTGGAGGAATTTGTATTATAATATGCGGAGAAATTTTGATGGAGGGAAAACCTATGCCTACAACCTGGAACCGCAGCCCGGAAGAATTCCATAAAATCTATGTTGCCAATACGGACGCTTTTTATAAAATCAGTAGCTATGCCCATGCACAGGAGCTGGACGAGTTTATGACCAAGTGTGCGCTCGCTCTGTGGAGCCGGGCAGGAGGAATTAACCAGCATCATGTGGATATGGCTAACGAGATTTACTCCCGCGGCCAGAAAAAGCCCTCCTGGATGCTTTGGAGCCTCACAAGCTCTGTCTGCGAGGATGAGATGTTCCTTCCACCGGTCTTCTTCTGGAACCTTGCGGAGAGTGACGTGAAGCGCGGGACCGAGAATTCGCGCTCTCTTGTGAGAGTCATTACGAATGTGCTGCTCTACTGCGCTGCCGTCGATGATGATGTAACGCTTTCCGAGGCGGAATACATCACCGAATGCCAGGATAAGCTCAACGCTATCTGCGATGCCACCGGGGTAAAGAATACCAAGACCGCCATGAACCCGATGGACTTTGTCACGTCCAGTGAGCCCTCCTTCAAAGAAAAGCATCCTCCCCAGACGGCTACGGCGGGCGGAGGGCCGGAAAAAGCCCCTGCTGCACCGGAGCAGGAAGAGGAAAAGCCGAACCTCGAAGAGCTCATGGCCGAGATGGAAGAGCTTGTCGGCCTGGAGCACGTCAAGAAAGACGTGAAAAACCTCATCAATCTTGTGAAGGTGCGCAAGCTGAGAGAGGAAAACGGCCTGCCAAACACAGCCATGTCCCTCCACCTTGTCTTTACAGGGAATCCTGGCACAGGCAAGACGACGGTTGCCCGCCTTCTCGCCGGCATGTATGCAGCCATTGGCGTGCTGAGCAAAGGCCAGCTGGTGGAAGTGGACAGATCCGGCCTCGTGGCAGGTTATGTCGGTCAGACAGCCCTGAAAACGCAGGAAGTCATCAAATCCGCACTCGGCGGTGTGCTGTTCATCGATGAAGCTTATGCGCTTTCCGGCGGTGGGGAACAGGATTTCGGCAAGGAAGCCATTGAAACGATCCTCAAGGCGATGGAAGATCACCGCGACGATCTCATTGTTATCGTCGCCGGCTATACTGACCCGATGGAAGAGTTTATCAACTCCAATCCCGGCCTGGAGTCCCGTTTCAATAAGTACTTCATTTTCCCGGATTACAACGGTGAAGAGCTCTATCAGATTTTCCTCCTGCGCTGCAAGAAGAACAAATATGAACTGAGCAAGAGCGCACAGAAGAAAGCAAAAGAAATCTTCAATGAGATGTACGAGAACCGGAGCGATAATTTTGGCAACGGCCGCGATGTCCGAAACTTCTTTGAAGACACCGTTGTCCGGCAGGCAAACCGCCTTGCAAAAATGGAAAATCCGACGAAGGAAGACCTGATCACCATCATCCCGAAGGATCTGAAGGAAGAAGAATAAAAAACCAGCGCTTTGAGCAGTTTTAAGCCCAAAGCGCTATTTCATAGTTTTCTGTCAACAATTAATTAAGCCTTTTCTCTATCCAAAATTAGCTCGCGACGGAGCACTAAAAGCGAGGTACAGTATTGACTTCGCGAGCAGCTTCTGGGCACTAATCACGAGATATTAACACTCTTTAAAAATCTGTCTCGGCTTGTAATACTCAAAAATAACGCAATCCTTGCCCTTCTCATTGCGCGGCTCATGTGACGTCCACGCAACTTTCATTGCGCCGAGCGCCTGCGCAAGCCGCACGGTGGGAGGCTGCCTGCCGATTTCATAGGCAATAAACTGCGGCCTGCCGAGGAAGTTCAGCAGCGTCCGGCTGGCAAGGAAAGCCGTCACCTTCCCGCCCGGGGTGTCTTCCGGATACTCATGGGCAGGCATGGCAAGCTGCCCGCGCAACAGATCCTTGCCGTGGATGCGGAACCATGCAACAATCAAAGGGCTGAAGCTTTCAACGCAGATCTCCCCGCGATAGGCAGAGATCAGATCATAGGTTTTTTTGCAGAGCTCACGGTTGCGGGGGCCGTTTTTCAGCTCACAGATGATCGGCCTTCTCCCGTTGATCACGCGCAGAACATCGGAGAAGAGCGGGATGCAGCATTCTGTGCCGCAGAGTTTCATCTTTCTCAGTTCGCTGTAGTTGTATTCATCTACACGCCCGTGCACTCCGCATACCCTGTCAAGTGTGTCGTCGTGGAACACAACGACAAAGCCGTCTTTCGAGAGCTGAACGTCAAGCTCAACGCCGTAGCCCATCTCAGCGGCGAGGCTGAACGCCTCCAGCGAATTCTCGGGGATGGATTTATCCCGCGCATGAAGCCCGCGGTGGGCAATATTCCTGCCGAGGAAAGGCGCTTTCTGCCGGGCGGATGCTTTTCCCGGTGCTGTCAGAAAAACCGGGAGCGCAACTGCAGCTGCGGCACAGCAGCCTAAAAGAAGTTTACTGCTTTGTTTCATGGTTCGACACTTCTTTCCATTAATTATTCTGGCTCTATTGTAACACAGAACAAAGAAAAAGGAAATAAAAGATATGAAAGTGGCAGTCTTTTCCGATACCCACACCAATACCGCGCGGATGCTCGAGGCAGTGCGGCAGACACAGCCGGATGCCGTTATCCATCTGGGCGACCATGTCCGCGATACTCAGTGCCTGCAGCAGGAATTTCCGGAAATCCCGCTGTACAATGTGTGCGGGAACTGCGATATCACCCCCGCAGTCCCGGACAAGGCCGTTGTCCAACTCGGGCCGGTCAAGGCATTCCTGACGCACGGCCATCTCTATAATGTTGACTGGAACACGGATTCCCTGGTCTATGCCGCCATGGAGGACGAATGTAAAATTGCCATGTTCGGCCATACCCATGTGCCGGAGAATACTGAGTTGGGGGGTGTCCTGCTTTTGAATCCCGGCACAGCCGGAAAGGGTCCAAAGCTGACCTATGCCATGGTAGAGATCTTCGAAAACGGAGCCATCGCCTGCGAGATCCGCAAATTATGACTCCGCTTTCAATTATATAGCAGCTTTTCAATCCCAACACATTTTTTTAGCTCGCGACGGAGCACTGTAATCGAGGTACAGTGTTTCCTTCGCGAGCACTTAGGTTGTACTTCTTACGAAATGCCAATCCCTTCCTATGCAGCAGTAATAAAGCTCTCTATTGCGGCAATCTGCTCCTCGCTGAGGCCTCCTCTGCGGAGATAGTTTTCCGCACCGCTCTTCAGATCAAGCGTCTCAACCGGTGTTCCGGTTTCCGCTTCGCACATGCACAGGAGAAAGTCGTCAGCATTCAGTTTTATCGCTTCATACGTTTCGGGCTTGCTTTCTTTCGTGATCCCGTAATAGTTGTCGTAGGTGATCATATAATCGTCAGTGATCTCCTGCGCCGAGGCGTTGGCCAGCGCCAGAAGCAGTGCGCATACAAACCCTGTCCTGTCTTTTCCCTCCACGCAATGGATCAGGCAGGGGCCGCTGTGTTCCGTCATGGTGAATAATGCCTCTGAAATGGTTTTTGCAAAGTCATCGGAGCGGTAGTTTGCCTTCATTGCCAGGAGCAGTACATCACCCTTCTGATAAAGGGAATCATAATAGGCGGAATCAAAATCGGCCGCTTGCGTGTAGGAGGTATACTTTTCCTCGTTGTCTGAAAGGTTCAGCGCAAACCGGATTCCATTTTCCTCAACGAGTCTGTTGGTGCAGGCAGCACGGTTGGCCTGGTTGTCGCACGGTGATGCGGAACGGTAAAACCAGAATGGTTTCAGGTTTCCGCCCTGGACCTCGCGGAAGTTCGAAAACACAATGTCGGAAGCAAAGTCCTCTCTGTTGTTTGAATAGACGAGGGCGTATAACTCCTCAATGTCCAGATACTTTCCCTTTTCATTCAGTGTCACCGTGACGGTGGAGTTCTCCGTCATCCCGAATTCTTCCCAGGTGGGATCTCCGTAGTTCCTTGCAATTTTAACATGTTCGTTCCCCTGGTATGCGCACACCAGGATCCCGCCCACGGGAGTATAGTAGCCGGAGTAGTACGGAACATCCTCAACGGTTATTCTGTTGTCGAAGGTGAGATTGACGCTGTCTCCTACGGCAAAGCCGATCGCATTGAATTCTTCAATCGACGGGGCAAGCCAGATGCCGCCGAATTCCATGTCTTGCAGCACGCCGAGCGTCTTGCTCGGTTTGATGAAGCCTGTTATGTTGCGGTGCCATTCTGCAAGTGTGCTTTCATCCACGCCTGCCGCCCTGCCGACTCTGTCAATCGCCTCGGCAAGCTCTTCGCTGGCAGTTCCGCCGTTTTCCTGTATCCATTTGCATACTCTGTTGTAGGCTTCCGTTGCGGCTTCCTTGCTGACGCGGCCCGCCTCCGTTGCGCCTTCTTTCAGCGTTTCCCATGCGTCTTCAACTTCCGGGTTTTTGCTGAATTGTTTATAGTAATCTTCAATTGTCTTTTCCCAGACGGGCAGGTTTTCCTTCAGATAATTGGTGGCATTTTCTACGGTTTTCTGGAGCAGTTTCCAGCCGTCTTTGAGCCATTCCACATAGTCCGATGTGCCGACTTCCCCCGGGGCTGCCGGTGTGCTCTCCGCATAAGCGGTGCAGCTCAGCAGAATGGCAAGGCACAGCAGAATGCCGATTGCTGATGTGAGCATTTTCTTCATAATCATTACCCCCTTTTTCCTGTTTTGATAAAACAGATCAGTTCCTCAAGATCATCAAAATCGTCGTAATCACCCATGATTCCTTCGCGATGATAAATGATGCCGGCCTGCTCATTGCGTTCCAGACAATCAAGAAGCTCTTCTAGGCCGTATCTGTGCGCGAATTCCGCAAAAGCCCGGGCTTTGATTTTCTCTGCATACAAACCTTTACGGCATTCTGCAGGGTTGCATTCATAGCATCCGTTCAGCTTCTTTTCGATTACGCATTTTCGATTTTCACACCATTCGGCATTCTGGCACCAGGAGAGTTCCAGAAAGCCGTCGCGTTTGCATCCCTTGCAGGAGACGTTTTCTGAACACAGGCAGCATGCCAGTCCGCAGCGTGCTATTCCGAGATCTCGTTTCATTGAGCAAAACACCTCATAAGTAATAGTATTAAAGCGTCTGTTCTCCGGAATCCCGGGGGAGATCGACAATGGTAATCCCGTGCTTTGTGGCCGGGATTATTTTATTCAGCACATCTTCCATGCTGAGCTTTAAGGAGGATGTATTCATGCACGGATGGCAGCCGAGATACTCGTCGGAGAGCAGGTCCCTGTCAATAAGCAGGCGCACGGCACCGTCCGTATCATGGATCAGACCGAGAACGCTGACGCTGCCCGGTGTAACACCCAGATGCTTAAGCATCTGTTCCGGTGTCGCGAAGCTGAGCCTGGCACATCCGAGCTGTTTGGAGAGATATTTGGTGCGGAAAGGTTTATTCCCGGGCATGAGAAGGAGATAGAGGTCTGTCATCTGGCGGTTTGTCAGCAGGAGGTTTTTGCAGATTCCGCAGCCGAGCACCTTTTCCACATCCAGGCAGGCTTCAATGGTATCCGCATGCTCGTGATCAACACGCTCGAAAGGGATACCGAGCTCTTCCAGGAAATTATAGCACTTCTCTTCTGCAGGAGAGCGCTTTTCTGCCGGGCGGGCAGAGTACTTTACAGAATCCAGGTTCATGTTATTTCAGCCGCCTATCAGATCGTCACCTCGGATATACTTGCCGAGAGGTTTCCAGAGCAGTAGACCGATCAACAGGCAAAGGGCCATGTCAATGATCATATAGCTGCCGTTGTAGAGGAAGGAATAGAACCACGGGGTATGCATGGTCATGCCGAAAAAGGATTCCGGCATGTATTCAGCCCAGACAGTTGCACCCACGACGTAGTGCACCAGAAACCTGGCAAGGCTGCCGACGGCTGTGCCGATAAAGAAACCGTATTTCTGCGCATGGAACAATCCCGCGAGACCGAGGACGGTGAAAGCAACGATATAGTCACCAAGCATCGACTGCCAGCCCCAGGCATAGGCACCGTCCAGGGTGAGCTGCAGCACACTGTAGACAAAGCTTGCCAGCATGCCCGGCCCGAATCCCCATCGGGCACAATAGATAAAGATAGGCAGCATACCGACCGTAATGGATCCGCCCTGCGGCAGTTCAAACAGCTTAAGGTAACTTATTACCTGGGCAAGAGCAATGAAGATGGCGCCCTCTGTCAGGGCACGGAGCGTGATTTTGTTTTTTTGCATTGATTTTTCCTCCAATCAAAGTCTTCGGAAAAGCGAAAACACCAGGTTCCGGCAGGAACCTGATGTCAAATCAACAATCGCTTTCCTACGCCGGCATTATCCGTACAGGTTCGTCGGGTACGAAGCATTATGCTGCTCCATCTCAGCCGGGCCTACCCAGCTCCCCGTTGTCGAGTGTCATTATATTGCGAACAGGAGTAAAAGTCAATAGAACTTTTCGATGAAAAATTGTTTTACAAATTTGTAAACTCGGAAAAAGATTTGTTGACAAGTAAAGCACAAAATGCTATATTAGCACTCGAAAGAAATGAGTGCTAACAAACGATGTCTGCAAGTGCCAGCAGAGGCTGCGAGAGAGTGCAAATGGAAATCAGCGAGAGAAAAAAGAAAATACTGGCAGCAGTCGTTGATGAGTATATCATAACGGCTGAACCGGTTGGGAGCAAAGCTCTGGCAGAGAAGGCCGGGCTTGGATGCTCCTCAGCGACCATCCGCAATGAACTCGCCGAGCTGGTCAACATGGGTTATCTGGAGCAGCCGCATACCTCGGCAGGGCGTGTGCCCACGGCTCTGGGATACAGAATGTATGTCAACGAGCTGATGCAGAAGCAGAAGCTTTCTTTGGAAGAGACGGAGGAGTTGAACTCCCGTCTGGAGAAGCGGCTCAATGAGCTCGATAATACCATCAGTGATGTATCCCGCCTGGCTTCCCAGCTGACGAACTATCCGGCACTGGCGCTTTCTTCCCGAAGCCGGGTGACAATCAAACGGTTTGATATCATCTATGTGGATGCCAACACGTTTATTATCGTCGTTATGCTGGACAACAACACGGTCCGCAACAAGCTGGTGCATTTGCCGGTTTCGGTGGATGAGGGCATGGTCAAAAAACTCTCCACGATGTTCAATGCATCGTTTACCGGCATTTCGGATTCGCAGATTACGCCTGTGCTGATCAATTCCACGGAACGTGCGGCGGATGACAGCCTGGGGCTGACTTCCGTGATTGCGGCTTTCGCAATGGAAGTTCTTGCTACCGAAGCGGCGCCTTCCGCGTATGTCACCGGAGAAAACAGGCTGCTGAACCAGCCGGAATACCGGGATCCGGACAAGGCACACCGGTTGATGAGTTACCTTTCCAGCGGGGGATATATTCTTCCTCCCGGGGAGGACCTCGGAGACACGAATGAAGTGAGGGTGCTGATCGGGCCGGAAAATGTTGCCGAAGAACTGAAAGATTCCAGCGTGATTGTGGCAAGCTATGATGCAGGAGACGGGACAAAAGGGCTGATCGGTGTTGTCGGGCCGACAAGAATGGATTATTCCGTCATTGCTTCCAAGCTCAGTTTCCTGGCACAGGGCCTTTCCAGAAGGCTCGGAGGAGGAGAGGCTCCCGTCGAAGGGATGCACAACAAGCTGATCATAAAAGGAGATGATTCCGATAAACGATAAGGAAAAGAAGACCCCTGCAGAACAAAAAAAGAAAGAAACCCAGGAAGAGACAAAAGAAGTAAAAAACGAGCCTGCTGCCGAAACCGTTAAGGCGGAGGAAGCAGAGGCGGCTCAAAAGGAAGAAGAACCGCAGGGATCTGAGGAGAAGAAAGAAGAAGCCAAGGCAGAACCGTCGAACGACGAGCTGGCACTTCTTACCGACAAATATCTGAGAATCTGTGCAGAATATGACAACTTCCGGAAGCGCACGCAGAAAGAGAAGGAAAATCTTTACGGCGATATCCGGGCAAATGTGATATCAAGCTTTCTCCCGGTATATGATAATCTGGTACGGGCGCTTGCGGCCGAGACGCAGGATGAAGCGTACCGCAAAGGCGTTGAAATGATTATGAATCAGTTCAACAGCACTTTGGAAAAGCTCGGCGCTTCGGAAATCAAGGCTGTCGGAGAAAAGTTTGACCCAGCTCTCCATAATGCAGTGATGCACGTGGATGATGAGACAAAAGGGGAAAATGAAATTGTTGAAGAATTCCAGAAGGGATTCAAAATAGGCGACAAGGTGATCCGTTTTTCAATGGTCAAGGTTGCCAATTAAATTTGTAAAAAAATGAAAAGGAGATAGACATCATGGGTAAAATTATCGGTATAGACTTAGGAACAACCAACAGCTGTGTCGCAGTTCTTGAAGGCGGCGAAGCAACTGTTATCCCCAACGCAGAAGGCGCACGCACCACTCCGTCCGTCGTTGCATTTTCCAAGGACGGCGAGAGAATGGTCGGCCAGGTGGCAAAACGCCAGGCCGTTACCAATCCGGATCGCACCATCTCTTCCATCAAGCGTGAGATGGGCTCCAACTACAAAGTGACGATCGACAACAAGTCCTACACCCCGCAGGAGATTTCCGCTATGGTCCTCCAGAAGCTGAAGGCGGATGCGGAAGCATACCTCGGGCAGACGGTTACGGAAGCGGTCATCACGGTTCCGGCATACTTCACGGATGCACAGCGCCAGGCAACAAAGGATGCCGGCAAGATTGCTGGCCTTGAAGTAAAGCGTATCATCAATGAGCCGACGGCAGCAGCACTTGCCTACGGCCTCGACAAGGAAAATGACCAGAAAATCATGGTTTACGACCTGGGCGGCGGCACGTTCGATGTATCCGTCCTCGAAATCGGCGACGGTGTGATTGAAGTTCTCGCCACAGCAGGCAACAACCGCCTCGGCGGTGATGACTTTGATAAGTGCATTACCGACTATATGGTGGCAGAATTCAAAAAGGCAGAGGGCATTGACCTCAGCAATGATAAGGTTGCCATGCAGCGTCTGCGTGAAGCGGCAGAAAAGGCAAAGATCGAGCTTAGCGGTGTCACCTCCAGCAACATCAACCTGCCGTACATCACAGCTGATGCAACTGGCCCGAAGCACCTTGACATTACCCTTACACGTGCAAAGTTCAACGAGCTCACACATCACCTCGTCGAAAAGACGGTCGGCCCGGTCAAGCAGGCTCTGAGCGATGCAGGGCTCCAGCCCAGCGAGCTGAGCAAGGTTTTGCTGGTCGGCGGTTCCTCCCGTATCCCTGCCGTGCAGGAAGAGGTTAAGCGCCTCACCGGGAAAGACGGCTTCAAGGGTATCAACCCGGATGAATGCGTTGCAATCGGTGCAGCCATTCAGGGCGGTGTTCTCTCCGGCGATGTCGAAGGTATTGTTCTGGTTGATGTTACGCCGCTGTCCCTCGGTATTGAGACGCTCGGCGGTGTCTGCACCAAGCTGATTGACCGCAACACCTCGATCCCGACCAGAAAGAGCCAGATCTTCTCCACGGCTGCAGACAACCAGACCAGTGTTGAGATCAACGTTCTGCAGGGCGAGCGTGAGATGGCTGCCTACAACAAGAGCCTCGGCAGATTCCACCTTGACGGGATTGCTCCGGCACGCCGCGGTGTGCCTCAGATTGAAGTATCCTTCGACATTGATGCGAACGGCATCGTAAATGTCTCCGCAAAGGATCTCGGCACCGGCAAGGAACAGCATATCACGATCACTTCCTCCACCAATATGTCGAAGGAAGATATCGACAAGGCAGTCAAGGAAGCTGAAATGTTTGCAGCGGAAGATGCAAAACGCAAGGAAGAGGTTGACACCCGCAACCAGGCAGACCAGATGGTTTACCAGACGGAGAAGATCCTTGGTGAGTCCGGCGATAAACTGGATCCTGCCGACAAGAGCGAAGTGGAAAGCAAGCTCTCTGCACTGAAGTCTGCTCTCTCCGGAACGGATACGGCTGCCATCAAGAATGCAACCGAAGCACTCACGCAGGCATTCTACAAAGTTTCCGAGAAGATGTATCAGGCTGCAGGCGCACAGCAGCAGGGCAACCCGGGCTATGACCCGAATGCCGGATACGGCGCAGGAAATGCTTCCGGCAATGGCGATCCGCAGTATTACGACGCTGATTATACCGAAGTCGTCGATGATGACAAGAAGTAAAACAGACTGTCAGAAAGATTAAACCCAACACCTGAGGCGGAGCGTATCACTCCGCCTCGCATCGCTATAGAATGGAGCCAGTATGGCAGAAAAAAGAGACTATTATGAGGTGCTCGGCGTCAGCAAAAGCGCCACACCGGAAGAAATCAAAAAAGCATATCGAAAAATCACAAAAGAAAACCATCCCGATCTGCATCCGGGCGACAAAGCCTGTGAAGAGCGCTTCAAGGAGGCTAATGAAGCCTATGAGGTGCTTTCCGATGAGGAAAAGCGGAAAAAGTATGATCAGTACGGATTTGCGGCATTTGATCCGAATGCCGGGTTCGGTGCAGGCGGATTCGGCGGGTTCGATTTTGGCGATCTGGGAGATATCTTTGGCGGATTCAGTGACATTTTCGGCAGCGGATTCGGCGGGTTCGGAGGCAGCTCCAGAAGGGCAAATCCGAATGCACCGCGCAAGGGCAGTGATACCCGGGCTACTCTGAACATCAGTTTTGAGGAAGCCGCTTTCGGCTGCGAAAAGGAAGTCACGGTTCCGATTATCGAGCTCTGCCCTGACTGCTCCGGCTCGGGCTGTGCGGAAGGCACAACGCCTGAAGTCTGCCCCGACTGCCACGGCAGCGGCCAGAAGGTCACGCAGCAGCGTACCCCGTTCGGTATGGCACAGTCAGTGGGCCAGTGTTCACGCTGCGGCGGCAAGGGCAATATCATTCATCAGCCGTGCAAATCCTGTCGCGGAGCAGGCTATATCCGCAAGCAGCATAAGATCAATGTGAAAGTTCCTGCCGGCATTGACGACGGTCAGGCAATTCCTCTGAGAGGAAAAGGAAACGCCGGTGCAAACGGCGGCCCGGCAGGCGATATTTACATTTCCATCATTGTCCGGCCGCATGCTGTTTTTGAACGGGAAGGGACAAGCATCTATCTCGCGCAGGATATCAGCTATGCGGAAGCCGTTCTCGGAGCTGAAATTGAAGTGCCCACGCTGGACGGAAAGGTGAAGCTCACCATTCCGGAAGGTACGGAACCCGGTGCGGTATTCCGGCTGAAAAACAAAGGTGTTCCCTATCTCAATGGCAAGGGAGCGCGCGGAGACCAGTTTATCACCATCAACATTACCGTTCCCAAACGGCTCAATTCAAACCAGAAGGAGCTGCTGAGGAAGTTTGCCGCAAGCATGGGCCCGACAGATACGCTCAAAGGCAGCGGCATCTTCGGAAAGAAGAAATAATGTTCCAATGAGTTGTCTTCCGGGAAGGAGACAACTCATTTTTGAAGCGGACTCTGATGAAACCGGAGGAATATGATGAAACACCTGTGCCTGATCCTTTCAGGAGGAGAATACTGCGAAGTGCCTGCGGAATACCGGAACGCGGACATGATCATTGCCTGTGACCGGGGATGGGAATATGCCGGAATGCTCAGTCTTACTCCGGATCTGATAGTCGGAGATTTTGATTCTTCTCCCGTGCCGGAAAACGGCATTCCGGTTGAACATCTCCCCACCCGGAAAGATGATACCGATACGATGTATGCTGTCCGCATGGCTCTCGGCAGAGGATTCCGGAACATTATGATCTGCTGTGCCCTCGGCGGCCGTCTGGATCATATGCTGGCCAACATCCAGAGTGCTGCCTTTGTTGCAGCACAGGGCGGAATCTGCAGAATCATCGGAAAGGATACGGAAATAACCGTTTTTTCTGCTTCGGAACAGATCTTTCTAAAACACCCTGGATGGTCACTTTCCCTGTTTGCTGTTTCGGATGCCTGCACCGGCGTAACCGTTCAGGGCACTAAATTTGACTGCGAAGATATCACATTGAAAAATACCTTTCCTCTCGGCGTCAGCAATGTCTGGGCAGCGGAAGAAGCCCGTGTTTCGGTGAAAAGCGGAATCCTGATGGTTGTCCGGTCCAGACTGAAAAAAGGGGAGCATATATAAAACCTGTTAACTGAAAAAGAACGACAAAACACCCGTGCCGAGATGACACGGGTGTTGCATTTTGGACCTGTTCAGAATTGGTTCAATGCGGCGATTGCCTCATCAATAGTCAGGGAACTGACAGAAGCGGAAGAAGGAATCGTGAAGAGTGTATCCCGCAGATGTCCGCTGAGCAGAACCTGGTTAATGTTGTCGGTGAGCTGTTTCAGAGCAATATAGAATTCCTGCAAACTGATTTCTCCGGAAGAATTTTTGCATTGGAAAGAACTTCCGTCTGAAGTTGTCGCTGAGAGCTGAAGTTTCTTTGCCAGCTGGCCGTTGGCCTGCGGCGTGAGTTTGTAGAAGTAGAAGTTTCCGGCGGCATCGTTCAGAGTGGATTCATAGAGATAGAGATCGTTATCGCCGTTAATCTGGAAGATACAGTATTCGGGAAACTCCTGGGAAATCTTATCAAATCCGTCGGATGAATATACTTCCTGCATGGAACCGTTGGTATAAGAGAAGATCTTCAGCTGTGCGGAATCTCCGAGTGATCCGTTTCCTCCGGAAGAAGCAATGTACAGCATATCAAACAGTCCATCTCCCGTGAAATCGGTAAAGGCAACCGGGCGGGCTGCAGAAACCTGTTCTCCCATAAAGGCGTATCCGTTCTGCCAGGAATACTTGAGGATTGCATCGCGATGGCTGGACAGCTCATCTTTATAGGCACTGTTCCAGGTGGTCTGCGGTGCCGTGGTCGGGATCACAACCGGTTCCGGAGTTACGATCGGCGGTACAGTCGGTGTGGGAGTAGGGGGATTGGTGATAACAGGAGCATACGTGATGACGGGAGAGGGGGTAATAACAGGCGGCGGTGTGATCACAGGAGCAGTCGGGAGAGCAGGAGTGGGAGTAATCTGCGGTGCGGGGGTTTTTGCTGCGCTTCCTGTGTGGATGCCGTCGGTCTTGGTGTAGTATCCAGTGAGATTGGTCCCGCTGATCAGGGCGGAAACAGCCTGCTCATAGGTAATAGAGATGTTTGTGATCCCCGCGGGAATTGCAAGAACCCCGTCGCTTCTCATATGGCCGCTGAATACAACTTTGTCCAGGTTCTGGCGGAACTGGGCCAGAACGCTGTTGAACTCGGCTTCCGTGCAGCTGCCGTACATGGTGTTGTACTGTGTCGAGCCGGCAGATGCCGTCATCCCCATCTGGTAACTGCCGTCAAACGTCCCGTTCGAGTGGGTGCTGAGCTTGAAAATCTTAGCATTGTTGTAGGGATCTGGGTCATTGAGATAGGCATAAAGGGAGCTATCGCCTTTAAGCTGGAAGAAGCAGTAAGGATGTGTACCGGTCCTGTCATCCAGCTGGTCAAAACTGTAGATCTCGCGATAAGAGCCGTTGCTGTAGGTGCCGATTCTGATCTCAGCACGGGGGTTGCCGTTCTGCGCCGTACGGAGATACAGCACTTCAGGTACGCCGTCTCCCGTTACATCGGTAAAAGCAACCTGGCGGGTAATCCCATCGGCAGAATCCAGACCCGTATTCTGCCAGTTATATCCCTGAATCGGAGTTCCGGAATTCATCAGCTCCCGCAGATACACTTCGGTGATCGGGGTAGCTGTCGGAGCGGGAGTAGGCGTCGGAGTGGGATAATAGTAATACGGAGTTGCTGTTGGGTAATAATATGAATATGGTGTTTCCGTCGCGTAGACGGGGGGATAGTAAGATGAGTTGTATGGCGTGGGAGTAGTGTAGTTGTTATAGCCGGGATTATAAGTCGGGAAAGGTGTCGGCGTCGGTGTCCTTGTCGGCGCAGGGGTCGGGGTTGGAGTCGATGTGGGCCGCGGAGTCGGCGAGGGAGAAGCCGTCGGAGAAGCAACGGGCATCTGCATCGTTGTGGGAGAAGGTTCTGTGAACAGATCTCTCCGTTTGCGCGCATCGGAAAGCAGACGGTTGACTCCGAAGAATCCCGCCGCAATGATAGCGATTACCAGTACGCTTGCTGCAACGATCTGCCATTTCCAGAAGCTGCCGTGAGAGCCGTCAGAACCGTTATAGGGCTGATTGCCCTTCGGCTCGTTTTTAACGGCGGCTTTTTTCCGGTATATCGTGCCGCACTTCGGGCATACGATTGTTCCGTCCGAAGATTCCTGCCTGGTATCAATTTCTGATCCGCAGTTTTGGCAGCGCATAATGATCCCTTCCTTTCCTCAAATCAGATGATGAAAAATTATAGCATTCTTCGAAAGAAAAGACAACGAAAAACAGAAAAAATGTTCTGAACGGGGAGCGGTCAGGAATCCTCCAGGCTCCCTCTGCGGAGCATGATATCGGCAAGGTTCGCCATATCTTCAGCGGGTTCCCTGCAGCCCCGGTTAACCCATGCCCTGATCAGCCCTGCGCATCCGAATACCACAAAACTGTAGTGGTAGTCAAATTCGTCTTTCCGAACGCCTCGCAGGGCTGCCCAGGTTGACCAGCACTTCTCGCGCATGAAATCGTAAAGACGATGAAGGAAGCTCATGTCACCGTTTTCACTCAGCAGCACACGGCACACTTCCTGATTCTGCTCAATCAGCCTGAACAGATCGATCAAAATAGCTTTCGCCTGGCTGGAAGCGTCTTCATTGCTTGCCGGCGTGATAATCTGGTCAAGGGCAGTGAACATTTCAATCTCAATCTTGTCTACCATATCAAATACATCGCGATAATATAGATAAAAGGTGCCGCGGTTCATATCGGCGAGCTCTGTCAGTTCTGTCACGGTGATATCTTTAATCTGCTTATGCTGCATCAACTCTGTCAATGCCTGCGTAAGCAGTTTTTTCGTCCGCCTGACGCGGCGGTCTTCCTTTCTGGATTCTTTCTCCATGATGTACCTCTCTTTTTCAACAATTTGCTCCGGTTCTGTCCGGTATCGGGCGATAAACACGGTTCTGGCGGGAAATCAACGAATCTGCGAAAATGTGATTATTGATTTTAATCACGCGTGCTATTATAATACGCATCGTTGAGAAAGTCAACACGATGTTTATAATCATTACAAGTGAGGAGGAGAGATCGTTGAAAGGATTTGCATACTGGCTGGTGCGCCATCGCACGGCGGTGATCATCCTTTGCCTTCTGTTGCTGATTCCTTCGATTATGGGGATGGCGGCAACGAGAACGAAATATGATCTTCTGTACTATTTGCCGCAGGATCTGGAAACCGTCCGTGGACAGGAGATTCTGCTGCAGGATTTTGGGAAGGGAGCCTTTGCGCTTCTTGTGACGGATGGTATGAATCCGCTTCAGCAGTCAGAGCTGGAAGAAAGCATCAGGAGCATTCCGCATGTTGACACCGTGCTCGGATATGCTTCCATCACGAAAGGAATGTTGCCTGCGGAGATTCTCCCCGAAAAGGTGCGTTCGGTTTTCCAGAAGGATGGCTGCGCGCTGACGGCAGTTTTCTTTGATACATCTTCTTCCGCGGAAGAAACGATGGAGGCAATTAAAGCGATCCGCAGCCTGGCAGGGGAAATGTGCTTTGTATCCGGTCTTTCTGCAGTTGTAACGGATACAAAACAACTGGTGGAGGATCAGGAGGCGACATATGTTGCCATTGCCGTGGCGCTGTGCACGGTTGTGCTGATGATTACAACGGACAGCTTCCTGCTGCCGATCATCTTCCTGGTGTGCATCGCGGTAGCTGTCCTCTGGAACTTCGGCTCCAATTACTTCTTCGGTGAAATCAGCTACATTACCAAAGCGGTTGCGGCAGTGCTTCAGCTCGGCGTCACATTGGACTATTCCATCTTCCTCTGGCATAGCTACAGAGAACAGAAAACGCTGACGGATGACCGGGATGAAGCAATGGCGGCTGCAATCGGGCTGACGTTCTCCTCTATTGTCGGCTCCAGCCTGACCACGATTGCCGGATTTGTTTCAATCTGCTTCATGAGCTTTACGCTCGGGCGGGATCTCGGTATCGTCATGAGCAAGGGCGTTATTATGGGCCTGATCGGCACGCTGGTTCTGCTGCCGTGTGTAATCCGCCTGCTGGATAAGCCGATTGAAAAAACCAGTCACAGACCGTTGCTTCCCAACGTGGGAGGAATCGGGAAATTTGTTGCGAAGCATTACAGGGCGATGTGCATCATTCTTGCGCTCTTGTGCATACCGGCGTTCTATGGATATCGGCATGTGAGTGTCTACTATGACATGAGCAAGGTTATGCCGAAAGATCTGCCGTCCGTGATTGCAAACGTCAAGCTGGAAGAGAATTTTGACACTGCCACAACGCATCTCCTCCTGGTCGATGCGGATGTTTCCCAGAAGGATGTTTGTGACATGACTGCCGAAATGGAAAAAGTGGACGGCGTAAAGAATGTCGTCGGGATAGACAGCCTGTTGGGAGCAGGTATCCCCGAAAGCATTCTTCCGAAGGAACTCGTCTCCTCAGTCAAAGGAGAACGGTACCAGCTGATGCTGATCAACAGCACCTATGTCATATCTTCTGACGAGGTCAATGCGCAGATCGATGAACTCAATACAATCCTGAAGAAATATGACCGGGGCGGGATGCTGATCGGTGAGGCCCCCTGCACGAAAGACCTGATTGCCTGCACCGACAAGGACTTCAGAGTTGTGACTTTGATTTCCATGATTGCTATCTTTGTCATCATCATGATAGTCGAGAAGTCCGTTTCTCTGCCGGTGCTGCTTGTGGCTGCGATTGAGCTTGCTATTGCGGCAAACCTTTGTATCCCGTATTTCACGCATCACGAGCTTCCGTTTGTCGGGCCGATCCTGATTTCAACCATTCAACTGGGTGCAACGGTTGACTATGCGATCCTGATGACGACAAGATACAAACAGAACCGCCTCGCCGGAAAAGACAGAACACTTGCCATTCAGGATTCTGTCGCATCTGCAGCCCAGAGCGTTCTGGTCAGCGGAATGGGATTCTTTGCGGCGACATACGGCGTCGGGCTGTATTCCGACATTGATATTATTTCCAGTATGTGCAGGCTGATTGCACGCGGAGCACTGTGGTCGGTTGCGGTTGTGCTTTTCCTGCTGCCCGCTGCACTGCTTCTCCTGGATAAGGTTATTGTACACACCACTTTTGATATGAAAGCCGCCCGGTAAGCGGAGAAAGGAAACATTATGAAAAAGAAAACCATTGCCCTGCTGCTGGTCCTTTCTATGACCATAGCGATGGGCGGAATGGCAGCATCTGCCGAACCGGCGAAACATGAAAGAGTTTATGTTGTTGCGGATTCCGGCGGAAATGTACTCAGCCTGACGGACAGCATCCGCCTTGAGAACAGAGACGGCTCGGATGAAATCACCGACAGCACGATGCTGAACGATGTGCAGAATATCGGTGGAGATCAGAGCTTTACACAGGAAGGCAACAGCATTGTCTGGCAGGCAATGGGAGAGAATATCTCCTATCAGGGAACTTCCGACAAGACTCCGGATGTCCTTCCGATAGTCCGTTTTACCCTGGATGGGAAGGAAGTAACTGCTTCCGAACTGTCGGAAGGGAAGGGTGATGCAACGGTTACCGTTGAATATCGCTCTGCAAGAGATGTCCCCGCGCTGGCAGTCACGGCACTGGTTCTCCCGGAGAGCGGAGTATCCGATCTGAAAACGGAAAACGCTGCCGTGCTGGAAGAAGCCGGTTACCGTGCTCTGGTGGGCTGGTCCGTAACCGGTGCAGACGAAGCGTTAAAGCTTCCGGTTTCCTTCCATGCATCCTTCCGGGCGGATCATCCGGATTTCTCATGGATGATGACATTTGTTTCCACTGATCCGATTGACAGGGCCTGTCGCGAAGCGGATTCCAGAATTGATCTCGACGTTCACGCGGAACTGGATGACGCGAAAGCACTCCTTACGGCGATGTCCGACGGAGTGACGCTGCCGGAAACCACCGGAAAAACAAGTGAAATCGGGCCGAAAGTCAATGAACTGAACGACGCTCTTACAAAACTGAACGATGGTGCAGGCGATCTGGCAGACGGCGCAAAGAGCCTTTCCGAAGGCATGGGCCAATTAAAAGACGGTACAAATGATCTGAATAACGGCGCACAGCAGCTTCTGACAGGAACGGGAACCCTGAGAGAGGGTGCGAACGACCTTAACAGCGGTGCACTGGAGCTCCTGGACGGAACTGCAGCCTTGAAAGATGGTGCGCTTGATCTGAACAACGGCACGAAGGCTCTGGCAGAAGGAGCCGCGGCACTTGCCGCCGGCGCAAAGGAAGCGGAGGCCGGTGCACAGCAGCTTTATTCTGCACTGGAGCAGATCGCAGACGGTTCTTCTCAGGTGAATGACGGTGCTTCCCGTCTCGCCGACGGGTCTGGCACATTGCTCCAGGGTCTCAGCGATGCAGATGCGGGAGCGGGCCGGCTTCAGAGTGGCCTCGGTCAATTGACAGCCGAAAACAACGCTCTCAACCAGGGAGCACAAAAGATCTTCGCGGTGATTCTGGAAAACACGAACAGTCGCATTGCGGCTTCCGGCCTTGAGAGAGCTGGGATCGTTATTCCGGAGCTGACAGCGGACAATTATGCTGTCGTTCTCAGCCAGGTTCTGGAACAGCTGAGCCCTGATGCGGTCAAAGCTGCAGCAGTTGCAGCCGCTGAGGGAATTGTACGCCCGCAGGTGGAAGCAAAGACAGCGGATATTCGGGCAGCAGTTGAAGCGGAAGTGAAGAACTCCGTTCTGACAGCAGTTCTGAAAAGTGCACAGGTGGACCTCTCCGCAGAAGAGTATACACAGGCTGTACAGTGGGGGCAGATCCCTGCGGAACAGAATGCCGCAATTCAGGCAGCTGTGACGGAGCAGATGGATTCAGAGGCTGTGAAAGGAAAGATTGAGCAGGAAGTTCAGGCACAGATCGACCAGATCGTTTCAGAAAATGTGCAGAAGGCACTTGCATCAGACCAGACTGCATCGGCAAAGCTCGCTGCAGCGCAGGATGCCTTTGACAGCCTGTCCTTTCTGAAAGAACAGCTTGACCAGATCAATGCATTTGTAACGGGGCTGCAGGAATACACCGCAGGTGTTTCACAGGTTGAGGCCGGTGCCTCCGGCCTGAGAGCAGGAATCGGCCAGCTGAAAGAAGGTGCCGATGCCCTGGCAGGCGGTGCGCAGGCACTCTCTGAAGGAACGGCATCTCTGAACAACGGTATTCTGCAGGTGACAGCCGGCTCTGCCGCCCTGCAGGAAGGAACGGCATCTCTGTCAGATGGCGCAGAAAAGCTTTCCGGAGGAGCAACGACTCTGGATGATGGTGCTGCCCGGCTTGCTGCGGGAGCACAGAGCCTGCATGACGGAATGAGCCAGCTTTCCGGCGGTACGGCACAGCTTTCCGGCGGTTCACAGGATCTGTATAACGGTGTTGAAAAACTGGCAAACGGAACCTCACAGCTCTGTGACGGTGCGCAGGAGTTGTACGATGGCTCCGAAGCACTGAAGAACGGGGCAGAGAAGCTTCAGAAAGAAGGAACGCAGAAGCTGCTGGATGAAATCTATTCCGCAGAGAAGGAAGCTGCAAAACAGCTGATGAAGTTTGTCGAGAATGATCTGGAGAATGCTCTTGACATCTTTGAAGACATACGCGACAAATCTGCTCTTGGCGGTTTTGATCTCCGCAGCGATGGAATGGAAACAGACACTGTCTATATCATCCGGACGGATCTGGAGGCGTAAACCGCACAGGGACACCGAAAAGATCCTTCCCAATTAAAGTAAAAAACACAAAACCGGCCGTTTTGGCCGGTTTTGCAGTTCAATCGAGAAGAGATCAGACGCTGATATTCCGCTTTCCGGTTAGTTTGAAGAAGAGCAGCATGGAAATGATACTTGTCACGGTGAGCACAGTGGAATAGGCTGCTGCATTGCCGAAGCAGTCCCGGATGACTTCGGTATAGACAGAAACCGTCAGTGTCTGTGTGCTGGCCCGGTATAGCATGATGGAAGATGAGAGCTCACTGATGACTGTGACCCAGCTCATAATGGCACCGGAAATAACACCCGGGAGCATCATCGGCAGCATCACTTCTTCAAAGGAACGAAACTCGGAAGCACCTAACGAGACAGCAGCTTCCTCTATGGAAGGTGAGATCTGGGAAATAATGGCCGTGCTGGAGCGAATCGTATAGGGCATTCTGCGGACGGTGAGCGCGATGATAATTATCCACGCCGTTCCGGTAAGGGCGAGGGGCTTTTTTGCGAACGCGTACAGGAAGCAGATACCGAGCACAGAACCCGGGATTATATAGGGCAGCATCGTCAGTGTGTCCAATGTAGAGGTGATAACGGACCGCCGGCGTACGGCAAGATAAGCAATCAGCACACCGAAGACCACAACCAGTGCAATTGCACACAGACCAAACAGATAGGTATTGGGAATGACGAGCGGGTTCTTGGAGAAAATCGTTCTGTAGTTTATCAAGGATAGTTCATTGGTAAAGATGCCCGGAGTTGACTCCTTCAGGAACGATGTGATAATTACAGTGATTTGAGGCAGCAGGGCGACGAGAACAACCAGATAAACAAAAGCATGGCAGAGGATTTTGGGCAGTGTACGCTGTTCTCTGGGCATCATCGGTTTGAGTGCGGACATGGAATAGGAATTCCTCGCCGCAATATACCGCTGCAGGAAGAAGAAAAACAGGGTGATGAACATGATGATGACACAAAGGGCGGCAGCAAAATAACTGTCGTTGGTGACTTCTCCCATGAACTGGTTGTACAGGACAACAGGAAATGTTCTGTATCCTTCGCCGATCAGCATCGGAGTACCGAAATCGGAGAACACCCGCATGAAAACGAGCAGCGAGGAAGCGAGAACGGTAGGAAGCACAAGCGGGAGGATAATACCGGTTACCCGCTGCACGTTGTTAGCCCCGAGGCTCTCGGCGGCTTCGTTCAGGGAGTTGTCAAGGTTTTCCAGTGCTCCGCAGACATACATATAAACCAGGGGGAAGGACTGCAGGGAGAACACAAGAACAATTCCGGCAAAACCGTAGATCCCTTCAAAGTTTACGCCGGGAAGCCTGTTGATGACGCTTGTAATAATTCCTTTTCGGCCAAGGAGCTGAATCCAGGCATAAGCTCCGATAAAGGGAGGAGAGAGGTAGCTGAGCACAATGGCGATATTCAGCGCGCTGCTGAAGCGGATTTTATACTGTTTGGTGATGTAGGCGATCGTTAAGCCGAGAGTTGCGCTGATCAGCGTCGCTACCACGGTGACCTTAAAAGAATTTTTTAAGGTGTTTGTGTAGTATTTGCGGGAAAAAAACCGGGTGAAGTTTTCCATGGTGAAGGAATGATCTGCCGGATTGATAACGCTCTTATAGAGCACCAGAACGAGAGGATAGACCACAAAAAGTATGAACAGGGCAAGAATTCCCAACGCGATCAGAGTCCAGAGCGGTGAAGTTTTTCTCCCTTTCAAGTGGCATCCTCCTTTTCATTGATCATTGTGGTGCGGGTGGAGGCATCGAATACATTGATCTTGTCCGGAAGAACCTGGAGAGAGATATCAGTCCCGTCCGGGATAATCCGCTTCAGGTCATTTGTCACAACCACTTCGGCTTCCTGCCCGTTGGAAAGCGTGACAAAGTAATGGAGGGACATCCCGAGAAAGACGCTGGAATCGACGCGTGCCCGAATTCCCGGCTGATCGGCAGGGAAGATAACGAAATCTTCCGGGCGAACTGCAACATGAACTTTCTCAGGGCAGTTAGGCATGAGATTATCCATCTGCACCTGATATCCACCCTCAAAACAGAGTGTGTTCCCGGAGAGATCGGCATCGAGGAAGTTGCTCAGGCCGATAAAGCCGGAAACAAATTCATTAGCAGGGCGCTGGTATATAAATTTCGGAGTTCCGATCTGCTGGATAACACCGTCATTCATAACCGCGATGCGGTCGGAGATGGCAAGAGCTTCTTCCTGGTCGTGCGTAACGTACACCGTGGTGATGCCTATCTTTTTCTGGATGTTTTTTATTACATTGCGCATCTCTACGCGAAGTTTCGCGTCCAGATTGGACAGCGGTTCGTCCATCAGCAGGACCTCGGGATGAATGACGATTGCTCTTGCCAGTGCAACACGCTGCTGCTGGCCTCCGGAGAGTTGGGCAGGCATCCGATCCGCATACTGGTCTATTTTGACCATCTTCAGGATTTCATCGGCCTGGCGGTAACGCTCTGCTTTCGGAACCTTTCTGGTTTTCAATCCGTAGGCTACATTATCCCGAACGGACATATGGGGGAAAACAGCATAGTTCTGAAAAACCATGCCCATGTTTCGGCGGTTAGTGGGGATGTTGTTGATTACCTTCCCATCTACCAGGATTTCCCCGGCTTCTATGGTGTTGAAGCCGATGATCATCCTCAGCAGGGTAGTTTTTCCGCATCCCGACGGCCCCAAAAGTGTAAAGAACTCACCAGGTTTAATCTCGGCGGAAAGCCCCTGGATGACAATATTACCGCCGTATGCTTTTGTAACATTATTGATTTGTATTGAAACGCCCACAATTTGCCCCTTTCTGGTTACTACTGAGAAAGGGAGCCTCGCAGAAGCTGCGGGGCTCCCCTTCGAATTCTGATTACGGATTACTCGAGCATCATTTCCACATGGTCAAGGTAGGTTGCCACAATAACCGGCTTCATTTCTGCAATGTAAGGAGCAGAATATGTCGGGAACATAGTGATCTCGGAGTCGGGAACCATTTTTTCGTTAACGGAAATCCCGTCACGGCACGGACGAAGATTCAGCTGTGCGCAGACAGCCGTCTGGCTCTCCTCGGAAAGCACAAAGTCAACAAATGCCTTAGCTGCATCCATATGAGGGGCACCCTTGATAATCTGGACGGATTCACCCGGATATACAGTTCCTTCTGTTGCATAGACGACCTTCACAGGCTGTTCACCCTTTGCTTCCAGCTCAACGCACGGATCCTCGTAGCTGAGGCCGACTGCGTATTCGCCGTTTGCCACACCGTTGTAAACCTGAGAAGAAGAGGAAGCAATCTTGCCGTCAAGATTGACGAGGAAGGCATCGATAAAGTCCCACGCCTCCTGGCTCATCGGATCTCCCTTGCCGGCACCGTACAGCATGCCGATCAGGCACTGGAAAGCGGAAGAAGAGTTCGCCGGATCAGCGGAAATGATCTTTCCTTTCAGCTCCGGCTGCAGGAGGTCGGCATAGCTTGTAACATCAACGCCGAGCTGGGCAAGCAGATCGGTGTTAACGATCATGACGTTCGGTTCCGCATAGGCATTGTTGAAGCAGTTGGTACCGTCATTCCGGAAAGCGGGACGAAGTGCATCATTTTCGGAAGAAACATACACTTCGAAGAGATCACGGTTTGCGGCGAGCATGGTTTCATCGGCTGCCCAGTGGATATCCACGGTGACATTGCCGGATTCGACCTCTGCCTTGACACGCTGAAGCACTTCACCGGAGGAACCGGTGATCATCTCAACCTTGATTCCGGTTTTTGCTTCAAAAGCAGGAATAACAATGTTGTTCAGACGTTCATTACGAGCGGAGTAAATGACAAGCGTTTCTCCGTCTGCAAAAGCCGCGCAGGAGAAGACACTTGCCAGCAGGAGCACTGCCACCAGGCAGCATAGAAGTTTTTTCATGATACTGTTTCCTTTCTGTTTTTTGTCGGTTAGGACTAAAAATATTTTAACACCATTTGATAAAAAGTCAATTTCTTTGTCAATTTTGGCGGTATGCATAAAAACAGCGAAGAAAAACTGTGCAGTTTAACCAAAACAGAGCTGTCGGACAATGAATGCCGGACAGCTCTGTTTTTAGGTGTAAATGAGATGGATATAAGTTTTATTTATCCTGTAATAAGCAGGCGACTTTATGGCCGGGAGCAATTTCCTTGAATTCTTTACGCTTCTGGGCTTTTGAGTAATTGTCTTAGACTGTTTTTTCGTTTTTATAATTTCGGCTTGACAATTGAGACAGACATTCTTAAGATAAAGCTTAGTCGCAGAACTATGCTTTCTTTTCAGATACGATAACCATCTGGACGATTAGGATGAGTGAAAAAATAGGTTTTTATGGATATAAAAATGCTCTCTCTCCAGGACAGGCTCATGTCCCGCTTCCTGCGCTATGCAGCAGTCACCACACAGAGTAAATCGGGAACCGAAACTGTACCCAGTACACCCGGTCAGTGGGATCTTGCCCATCTCCTGATGAAGGATATAGCAGAGCTCGGAGTTACCGATATTACAATTGATGAACATGCGGTAGTAGTCGGCAGACTTCCTACCCGCCTGCCGGAAGGCCATGCTCCTGTGCCTGCTGTCGGCTGGGTGACCCATATGGATACGGTAGATGTCGGGATGTCTCCGGATGTTCATCCGGTTGTCATTCGGAATTATCAGGGCGGAGATATCTGCCAGAATGAAGAAAAACAGCTTTTCATCTCTGTAAAGGAACATCCGGAGCTGCTGAAGTATATCGGGCAGGATTTGATTGTCAGCGACGGGACTTCTGTTCTCGGTGCGGATGACAAAGCTGCTGTTGCCAACATAGTGGTTGCTCTGGAAGTTCTTGCAGAACACCCTGAAGTTCCTCACGGCGAAATCTATATCTGTTTTGTCCCGGATGAGGAAATCGGCCTCTGCGGGGCAAAATCAATGGATCTCAGCCGCCTCCCGGTAGAGTTTGCCTACACGATCGACTGCTGTGAGCAGGGAGAACTGGTCTACCGTACGTTTAATGCGGCAAATGTCACGCTTCAGATTACCGGGGTGACGGCTCACCCCATGTCTTCCAAGAACAACGTTGTAAACCCGATCCTCATCGCGACAGATTTCATCAATCTGCTCGACCGTGGTGTGACCCCTGAGCATACCGAAAAAACAGAAGGTTTCTTCTGGGTTACCGGTATTGAAGGCAATCAGCTCAACACGACGGTAAAAATGCTGATCCGGGATCATGATCGTGCCAAATATCTCGCAAAAAAAGAATATCTGAAAGCCTGCACGGAAATGATGAAGATTCGTCATCCCAAGGCAAAACTCTCTTTGTCTATTCAGGACGACTATGGCAATATTAATGATGCCATCACACCGGAAAACCGTAAATGCGTGGAATATCTCTTCCGTGCAATGGAATCTCTGGATATTGTTCCACTGGACATTGCCATGCGCGGCGGGACAGACGGGTCATTTATTTCCACCAAAGGGATCCCAACACCGAATTACTTCACCGGTGCCCACAATTTCCATTCCAGCTGCGAGTTTATGCCGATGGGTGCGGTGGAGAACTCCTGCCGCATGACGCTGAAGCTTATCGAACTGATCACAAACGGATAAGAAAACAGGATACGCCAGATACCGCCCGTATCCGCGAAAGGACAATACCTATGCTTGCAAATAAACCTGTTATCGGGATCTCCGCACCGCTCCATCCGGAGTCCCGCGGTTACCGTGTTTCCCATTGCTATGCTGATGCTGTTGCGGAAGCGGGGGGAATCCCTCTTTTGCTTCCTGCTGCAGACTCACCCGAGGATGTGAACTATCTTCTCCCTCTGCTCGACGGGGTCCTGATCCCGGGCGGCCCTGATGTAGACCCTCTGTTCTATGGGGAGGAACCCCGCCAGGGGCTCGGCCTTGTAATCCGGTCAAATGACCTGTTTGAAATGAATCTTCTGAAGGCAGCCAGGGCAGCTCATAAGCCGATCCTCTGTGTCTGCCGTGGAATGCAGGTCCTGAATGTCACTTTTGGAGGAACCCTGATTCAGGATATCCCCTCCCAGCTCCCGGGAGCTCTGCGCCACATGCAGATCCCGGTTGACAGAGCAGATCCCACCCACAGCGTGGATCTTGAAAAGAATTCTTATCTTTATGAGGTGTACGGGAAAGATACCATCCGGACGAACTCATTCCACCACCAGTGCCTTGAGAAAGTGGCTCCCGGTTTTTCGGTTTCCGCAAAGGCAAGGGACGGCGTGATTGAAGCCATTGAACAGAAAGAAGAACGGATTCTCGGTGTTCAATGGCATCCGGAGGAAATGGTTCATGCTCATCCGGAGCATCTTGGCCTTTTCCAGCAGCTTGTTGAAGCATCCGCTCATCCCGGATCATAACAATTTCAACATTCTATAACAGCACAAGGGGTTCCGTCGCGTTTTGCGACGGAACCCCTTGTTGGGTCTGGTGTTTGCAGTTATCTGCTGTTCAAATAATCTTGATACTCGTTTGCGAATACCTCTAACGAGTCAATAACCTGGAGAAATTTCTTCCCGATCTCAGTCAGAGAATATTCCACTTTGGGCGGTACTTCCCGATTGACATCCCGGTGCACCAGACCATACTGTTCGAGTACTCGCAGCTCCTTGGTCAGGTTATCTGCATGAAATATCCTCCTACCTTGAAATTCACAGAGGATCCGAACCGTGAAAACGATCAAAAGATCTTATTCCTGCCAGAGAAACGGCATGAAGATACCAAGCTGTTTCTCCCAATCCTCTTCGCAGTGGCGTCCTCCTACCTTACAGTATAGCTTTGCTGCCCCGCCCGCCTTTATCACTTTGTTCGCGGTAGTCCTGCAGCTCTTATAAAGCCAGCTGGATCTGTCCTCGGCGTCCGGGTCTTTGATCTTTCCATAGCCTTCTTTTGTTCCCCACGACAGATATATCCTTGTGTCAGGGTTCATCTCCGTTCTATTCATCTCATTCCACAGTTTGCCGCTGACACTTCCGATCGACGGCGACAGGCATGCTGCTTTGGATATATATCTGTTATACCTGACAAGCGCATATGCAGCCATAAGACCTCCCATGCTTGAGCCTCCTATAGCAGTACACTCACGAAAAGGTATTACAGGGAATGTCCGATCAATATATGGTTTGAGCTCCCACATGATTCCTTCCATGACAGCCTCTCCGAGAGGCTCAATGCCGCGGAGCCAGCCAAAGCCCGATCCATACGGAAGGTATTCTGACAGTCTTTTGTTGCCTTCATGCGCGCACTCTATACCGACTATCACAAGCTGCTTGTCCCATGCTCCGCAGTACTCATCAAGCCCCCATGATTTCCCATACGTTGCATCCTTATCTCTGAACAGATTATGACCGTCAAAAAAATACATTACAGGATAAGGCGGTGCTCCATGATCCGGGATGCGAATGTGAAGCCGCCTGTCTGCTGATATCGAATTAAAATAAAAACCCTGCTTCAAAAGCATGATCCGAACACCTGCCTTTTGTAAGCCCACTCATGACCTAAGGAGCATTTCCACCAGACTTTTTTCTGGGAACCGGCGGTGACCGTCCACGGGGTCAGGGAGCCGTTCTTTTTTGCTTGGCATAAATTGATATAATCACGGCATGTTCTGATGTACCATTTGACGCTGCTTTATCATGATAGGACCTGCTGATCGGTCATATTATGTGCAGTCAGTATATTACAATCGCAATAATATGTAAAGTTTGTGCACTAGAATGCTCATACATGTTCAAATCCATAATTTTGAGAACTGCACTGCTTTCTTTTCTGTAGAACCAAAAATACAACGAGCGCTACTATCACACGATAAATCGTGTGATAGTTCAATTGTGTAACGGCACTATAAGTGAAGAAATCTGCCATTTATGGCAAAAATCTTCAGACTGGCAGTTGACAATCATGTAAGATCGCGGTATTCTATCACTGAAGAAATTTGCCGTTTAGGGCAAAAATCATCACGGGAGCATATCGGAATGGAGATAAAAAGAGATTTATATCTGAATCGTCTGATCAACAGGAAAAACAATGGATTGATCAAGATCGTCACAGGCATCAGACGCTGTGGGAAATCGTATTTGTTGGATCCCCTCTTTAAAAATCACCTGCTGAATGAAGGTGTGCCGCAGGACCACATTATCAAAATCGAACTGGATCGGATTTCAAACAGAGGGTTCCATAAGGATCCGGAAGCTTTCAACAGACATATTCATTCCTTGATAAAAGATAATGGACAGTATTATCTGCTTCTGGATGAAATCCAGCTGGTCGAAGATTTTGAACTTGTCCTTAACGGACTCCTGTATGAGAAAAACCTGGACATCTATGTTACCGGAAGCAATTCCAGATTCCTGTCCTCGGATATAATCACGGAATTCAGAGGACGCGGCGATCAGGTTCATTTGAATCCTCTCTCTTTTTCGGAGTATTATTCTGCCCTGGGAGGAGACAAAATCGACTGTTGGAACGAGTACCTTACTTTCGGAGGAATGCCTCTGGTCTTATCAAAAGCGGATGACGCAGAAAAAAGTGAGTATCTTAATGGCTTGTTTGCCCAGACGTATTTCGCAGATATCATAAGCAGATATGGGATCAAACGTACGGATATTCTTGATACCATTGTAGATATACTTGCTTCCTCTGTCGGATCTCTCACAAACCCGCAAAGAATATATGAAACCTTTAAAAGCCACGGGGAAAAAGAGCTTTCCTTAAACACGATAAACGCATATCTGTCCTATCTGGAAGACGCTTTTATCGTAAAAAAGGCTCTGCGTTATGACGTAAAAGGCAGGAAGTACATCAACACCCCGCAAAAATACTATTTTTCGGATTTGGGCCTGCGTAACGCCAGATTGAATTTCAGGCAGCAGGAAGAAACCTATCTGATGGAAAATGTGATTTATAATGAGCTTCTGTTCAGAGGATACAGCGTGGACGTCGGGGTCGTCGAGATCCGCGAAGCGGGAAGACATCTTCAGACAGAGGTGGATTTTGTCTGCAACATGGGCAATAATCGGTTTTACATCCAGTCAGCACTGAACCTGAGCACGCCGGAAAAGACAAAACAGGAAAGCAGACCATTAAACCATATCAGAGACAGCTTTAAAAAAATCATTATTGTTAAAGACAATATCAAAGCATGGAGAACCGATGACGGGATACTTGTTATGGGGATCATTAATTTCCTGCTTGACCCGGACAGCCTGCTCAGATGAACAATCAATACGCCGAGGTGATCCCAAGCACAGCGGGGCTACGATCTTCTCGGGGAAGATCCGGTGCGGCTGCTGCGGCGGATGGTACGGCTCGAAGGTCTGGCACAGTAGCGACAAGTACCGCCGGGTCGTCTGGCAGTGCAATCATAAGTTCAAAGACAAGACCCGCTGCTCGACGCCGCACCTGACCGAGGATCAGGTGAAGGCCGCGTTCGTCAGGATGGCGAACAAGCTCTATGCCGACAGGGAGTTTTATATCACGGAGCTCACCGCCATCAAGGATCGGCTGGCAGACACCACGGCGCTGGAGAAGGAGCGCAGGATTCTGGATGAGCAACTGGGCGTCGACGCCAAGGCCGTCACGGACCTGATCGCTCGGAATGCACGGGTGGCGCAGAACCAGAAAGAATACAACGAGCGCTACGACGCGCTGGTCAGCCGGTACGAGGATACCGAGCGAAAGCGCGATGCGGTCGTCGAGCAGATCGACCAGATCATGATCCGTCGCAGGAAGCTCGAGCGCTTCATCGATACCGTGAAGGACCTGCAGGAGCTCATCACTGAATTCGACACTGGCCTTTGGGCTGGGCTGGTGGACAGCATGACGGTTTACTCCAAGGAGCGGATCGTGTTTCGGCTTACCTGCGGGATGGAGATTGAAACATAAGATATTCTTGACATATGTCCGAAATGGTGCTATGATTATTTTCGACATAAGTCAGAAATGAGGTGCGACTATGCCCAGAAAACAAAGATGCCGCTGGATAGGTGGTTATCCGGACTGTTGGGAATTCTCCCCGGAGGAAGTCTCGGACAAAGAACCCGTTGTATTGAGCCTGGATGAGTTTGAGACGATCCGGCTGCTCGACCGGGAAGGCTTGACCCAGGAGCAGTGTGCCGAACGGATGGGCATTGCTCGTACCACTGTGACGGCCATCTACGAGAGCGCACGGCGGAAAGTAGCCGATGCGCTGGTGGATGGGAAACGTCTCCTGATCCGGGGCGGTAACTATCAGCTCAGCGATCAGGGAGCAGAGAACATCATAAAGAAAGGAACAGACACGATGAGAATTGCAGTAACTTACGAAAACGGAGAGGTCTTCCAGCATTTTGGTCACACGGAGCAGTTCAAGCTCTATGACGTTGAGGACGGTAGAATCGTCGCCGAACAGATCGTCCCTACCAACGGAAGCGGCCATGGTGCGCTGGCCGGCTTCCTGAAATCCGCTCAGGCGGACGCCCTGATCTGCGGCGGCATCGGCATGGGCGCGCAGACTGCGCTGGCCGAGGCGGGAATAAGGCTCTACGGCGGCGTTTCCGGTTCTGCCGATGCAGCTGCGCAGGCTCTGGCGGATGGCACGCTGCAGTATGATCCCAATGCCCAATGCAACCACCACGGCCATCATCACGGCGAGGGACACGATTGCGGCCACCACCACGGTGATGAACACGAATGTGGGCACCATCATGGAAAGGGCCTCGACTGCGGCCACCAGGAGGGCGACGAAGGATGCCACCGGCATCACGGAGAGTAAGTAACTCCCGACAAAAAGAATATCGAAAGATGCATCAAGCAAAATATTAATGGAGAGGAAGTAATTGTAAAATGAGCGAGTGTAATCATGACTGTTCCAACTGCAGCGACAACTGCTCGGAACGGAAGCAGGAAAGCTTTCTCAAGGCACTGAACCCGCAGTCAAGCGTGAAAAAGGTCGTCGCAGTTGTCAGCGGCAAGGGCGGCGTCGGCAAAAGTCTCGTCACCAGCCTGCTGGCCTCAGAGATGCAGCGGCGCGGTCATCGCTGTGCCGTGCTGGATGCGGATATTACGGGGCCATCGATTCCGAAATCGTTCGGCATTACAGAGCATGCGATGGGAACGGGAGAATACCTGCTTCCAGTGACCACGCAGAGTGGCCTGCAGATCATGTCGATCAATCTGATCCTTGAAAACGAGACTGAGCCGGTTGTCTGGCGCGGCCCTGTGATTGCCGGTGCGGTCACCCAGTTTTGGACGGATGTTCTGTGGACAGACGTGGACTATATGTTTGTGGACATGCCTCCCGGAACAGGCGATGTGCCTTTGACGGTCTTCCAGTCGCTGCCGGTGGATGGCGTGATAATTGTCACGACCCCGCAGGACCTGGTCGGGATGATCGTGACAAAAGCCGTAAAGATGGCGGAGATGATGCATGTTCCCGTCCTTGGGGTAGTGGAGAACATGAGCTACTATACCTGCCCCGATTGCGGAAAGCAGCATGAAATCTTCGGTGCAAGCAAGGTGAAGGACGTAGCGGCGGCTTTTGGCATTCCACATACAGCACGCATCCCGGTCGACCCGACATTCACTGCGATGGTGGACGCGGGCGAAATTGAGAAGGTAGACGCTCACTTCATACAGGAGTTAACGGATTGCCTGGAGGAAGACCTTCCACTTGGAAAATGATCGATAGAGGTCTCTTGTGATGAAAATCAGAGACTATTTTTGGCATCCCTTCTGATGCTCGCATTTGGGATCACCGCCTACGCTATCTGGGGAGTTCCCAAGTGGACTGCCACTCACAACATGGAGAACACAGGAGAATACACCAGTTTAAGTGATTTGCCGAAGGTTGAGAAAATCGTTGGTTATGATA
>JAFQZI010000099.1 GCA_017406005.1 Oscillospiraceae bacterium
GAGCTGGAGCCCTACGGGGAAAAGGAAGTGATTGTCCGCGGCGTCCCGGCGGAAATGAATACGGCGGATGTCTCTTCCGCCGTGGAGGAAATCTGCGAAAAGCTGCGCTCCTCCGCTGCGCCGGATCCCTCCTCCGTGCACGATGAAATTCTCCACACCGTCGCCTGCAAGGCGGCCATCAAGGCCGGCTGGGACACCCAGCGCCCGGAGCTGGAGAAAATCGTCTCCGCGGTCCTCTCCGGGGCTGTGCTCTACTGCCCCCACGGCAGGCCGGTCTCCTCTGTCCTGACCCGCAGAGATCTGGACAAACTTTTCAAACGCATCGTATGAACGAAGCCAAAAAAGTTCTGGTTGTCGCAGGCCCCACGGCGAGCGGAAAAACATCCCTTGGGATTTCACTCGCGCTCGCGCTGAACGGTGAAATCGTCTCTGCCGATTCCATGCAGGTGTACCGCCGCATGGACATCGGCACGGCAAAAGCCACCCCCGAAGAGCGCGCCGCGGTGGCGCACCATATGCTCGATGTCGCCGATCCGTCGGAGGAGTATTCGGTCTCCCGCTATGTGGAGGAGGCGAGCCGCTGCTGTGAGGAGATTCTCTCCCGCGGCCGGGTCCCCGTCCTCGTCGGCGGCACCGGCCTTTATATTGATTCCCTTTTATCCGGCCGCAGCTTCAGCCCGCGTGCCGAAGATCCCGCCCTCCGTTCTTCCCTGAATGCAAAGTACGATTCCCTCGGCGGAGAGGGGCTTCTGGAAGAGCTTCGAAAAGTCGATCCGGAGCGCGCTGCCCTGCTCCACAGTGCCGACCGGAAGCGGATTGTCCGTGCACTGGAAGTCTGGCTTCTCACCGGGGAGACGATCACCGCCCACGATGAAGCCTCCCGTGCTGTCCCTCCCCGCTATGCCTCCCTCTTTCTCATTCCCGGCTTCCATGACCGGGCACAGCTCTATCAGAGGATTGATGCCCGCGTCGATGCCATGGTCTCCCGGGGGCTCTTTGAAGAGGTCCGTTCCCTGCTGGCTTCCGGGGTTCCCGCCGAAGCCACGGCCATGCAGGCCATCGGCTATAAGGAGATCGCCGCCTGCCTGCGCGGCTTCCTCTCTCCCGAAGAGGCCATATCCCAGATTAAACAAGGAAGCCGCCGGTACGCCAAACGCCAGCTCACTTGGTTTGGCCGGCGGTCCGATGCGTTCCGTCTTTTTTATGATGAGGAGCCTTTTCCTGCCTCCCTCGCAGAGGCCGCTCTTCCGATTGCAAAGGAGTTCCTGCAATGACCATTTCCGAAAATGTCGCCGCCGTAAAAGAAAACATCGCTCTCGCTGCCGCCCTTGCTCATCGCAGCCCTTCCGAGATTACACTTCTTGCCGCCAGCAAAATGAACGACGCTTCCCGGATCCGGGAAGCTTTTGACGCCGGGATCTCCGTTTTCGGAGAGAACCGCGTCCAGGAGATGCTGGAAAAGAATGCGCTCGGAGCCTATGCCGGTGCCCGTCTGCATTTTATCGGCCACCTTCAGAAGAATAAGGCAAAACAGGTCGTTGGGCTTGCCGAACTGATCCATGGGGTCGATTCCGTCGCCCTTATGCAGACGATCTCCCGTCTTTCCGCAGCGCGGGGCATTACACAGGAGGTCCTTCTCGAAGTGAACATCGGGCAGGAGCCTTCCAAATCCGGTTTCTCCCCTTCCGAACTGCCTTCCGCGCTGGCTGTCTGCGAGACGCTTCCGGGCATTCGCGTCCGCGGGCTGATGGCAATTCCCCCCGTTTGCCGCAATCCTGACGAAATTCGCCCATATTTTGCCCGGATGCAGCAGCTTTTTGTTGACAATGGAGGAAAAAAATACGATAATAGCGTTATGGACTTTTTGTCCCTGGGCATGAGCGGAGATTATGCAATTGCAATTGAATACGGCAGCAACCTTGTTCGCGTCGGAACCGGGATCTTCGGCCCCCGCAGCTATGCTGTCTGATTCCGTCCGCAGCGCCCGACTCTCCGCCCTGGAAGGAGCGAACGCCTATGGGGTTCATGGACAACCTGAGAAAACTAACCCAGCCGTACGGCGAGGAAGATGATTTTTTTGAAGGTGCGGATGGTGCTTTCGCCCCGCAGCCCTCGGAGCAGCTGAGTGAAGCGCAGCTTGAATTCGAAAACTCTTTTGCGGATGAACCTGTCAGTTCTCCGGAACCCGCGAAGAAGCCTTCGAAGCCGCCCCGGTCCGGCCTGTTTGGCAGGAACAGCGAATCCCGCTCCCCCTCAAAGCCCGCAAAACCCGGCCGCGGCCGCGGAGCGCCCTCTTCCGATCAGTCGGTCATCCGCTTCAATCCGAGGAGTTTCGATGAAGCAGGGGAACTGGTCAGCTTCCTGGAACAGGGGCGGAGCCTGATCATGTCTCTGGAGGAAATTCCTTCCGATACCGCCCGCCGATTGCTGGACTTTATGTCCGGCATAGCCTATGCCCTGAACGGGAAGATTACCCCCGTCTCTGCCAAGACCTATTTTATCACGCCGGAAAATGTTGACCTGCTGGATGCCCAACCTTCTTCGGAAGATCCCGCAGATCAGGAGTTTTAAATAAGTTAAGTAAATAATCAATTTCAAATTGGAAAGGTGGACCCAACTATGATTACAGCACAGGATATTCGCGAAAAAACCTTTGAAAAATCCAAGTTCGGTGGATACGACATGGCACAGGTTGACGAGTTCCTCGAGGAACTTGCAGACGATGTGACGAACACCCAGAAAGAAGTCACCGTCCTCAAAAGCAAAATGAAAGTTCTTGTAGACAAAATCGAGGAATACCGCAGCAACGAAGCGGCCTTAAACAAATCCATCCTCTCCGCGCAGAAGCTCGCCCAGGAAATCGAAGCGGACGCCAACGAGAAAGCCGCAAAGATCCTCGCCGATGCGGAGAAGAAAGCCGATGAAACCGTTGGCTCCATCACTGCCAGAGCGGAATTCGAAGAAAAGCGCCTGTCCGCCGCCGAAGCTGCCACTGCCAAGTTTATGGACGGGATCCGTGCCATGTGCAACGCCCAGCTCAGAAATCTTGACAGCATTGCTGCCTCCGTGTTCTCTGCTCAGCCTGCTCCTCAGCCGGAAGAGCCTGCGCCGGTGGAAGAGGTCTATGAAGATGCTTCTTCCGATCTCGACCTTGCCGAGTCCTCCGCCCCCGATTTCGCCGGCGGAGAGAGCGATGTTACCCAGGCTTTCACCCTCTGATTCCCCCAAAGGAAACGCTACCGGGGCACGCTGTCGCGCGCCCCATTCATTATCAAAAGGAGCCCAAAGGAATGTCACAGGATTATAATGCAACCCTCAACCTCCCGAAAACGGATTTTCCCATGCGTGCCGGCCTGCCGAAGCGGGAGCCGGACATGCTGAAACACTGGGACGAAATTGATGTCTATCATGAGCTGCTGAAAAAGAATGAAGGCCATCCCCGCTATTCCCTGCATGACGGCCCTCCCTTTTCCAACGGTGCCATCCACATGGGGCACGCCCTGAACAAGGCGCTGAAAGATTTTATCATCCGCTCTTACGCCATGCGCGGGTACTGGACGCCGTATATCCCGGGGTGGGACAACCACGGCATGCCGATAGAATCCGCTATCATCAAGGAACAGAAGCTCAACCACAAAGCCATGAGCACTGCCGAATTCCGCAGTGCCTGTGAGGCTTACGCCGAGAAGTACATCGGCGTCCAGCGGGAGGGCTTCAGACGCCTCGGCGTGATCGGAGACTGGGACAATCCCTACAAAACCATGAACAAGGGTTTTGAAGCGGATGAAGTCCGTATCTTCGGCAAGATGTACCGGAACGGCCATATTTATAAAGGCTTCAAGCCCGTCTACTGGTGTGCCAAGGACGAAACAGCCCTTGCGGAAGCTGAAATCGAGTATCACGACGATCCCTGCACAACC
>JAFQZI010000100.1 GCA_017406005.1 Oscillospiraceae bacterium
TGCGAAGGTCTATGGTTATCACACACCGTGAGTAAGAACCGTTGCATTTAACCCGTTTCTTATTGCTGCATACAATATAGCATAAAATGCGATTTATGTCAACAGCATTTTTGCATATTTTTACCAAATTGCTAAATGATTTACGAAAATTACCTAAGAATCTTGATTAGCTCTTAACAAAACGACAATCCTCCGGAACATCACCCATATCGTCGATCCAGACAAGTTTTCCGTCTTCATCGAGATAGATTTTACCGGTGCCGTTGGAATAGACAGTTTCCTCGGTTTTGTTGTTCTCGTCAGAGAAAGTCTCTGTTATGTGTTCGCCATTCACATAATGCAATGCCCCGTCAGAATCAGGATCGGCTTTCATAAGCCATGTGTCGAGCTGGAAGGCACTGGAACTCCAGCTGACGTCGACAACGTACTCGCCACTCTGGGATTTTTCAATCGTGATCACACCGCGGTGGGCTACTTCTTCCGCCCAGCGCCCGATAAAGGGATCATTAGGATCAACTGTAATATTGCCCTGTGCTGCAGGGGCAGAAGTAGCAATCGGATCAGTCGATCCGGCAGCATTTGCAGCAACGGTCTGTGCAGCAAGAGCCTGAGCAGCAGCGAGTTCTTCCTCGTTCTTCACAACAGTGAGAAGGGCAGTGTCAGTGTCACGATAACCAATCTGGTTGCTGTAGCGGCAGTAAACTCTCCAGCCGTTTGCCTCGTACGGAATGCTCTTAAGCAGGAGATTGCTGTACATACCGTTGAGAATTTCCATCGTCGGGAACTCTTTCTGTGCTTCCTCATAGGTGAGATCTCTCATTCCGTCCGGGCTGACAAAATGCCATACGGCGATAGTGGCATCTTCATAGCGAGCGAGGAAGTAGCACCAGGTTCCTTCCTGCACGATCTCATCCGCGGGATGTTTTGTGATGATAGGCAGGCCTTCCGGTTCGGGAGTCGGTTCCGGAGTGGGTTCGGGGGTCGGTTCCGGTGTCGGCTTCGGTGTGGGTTTCGGAGTAGGTTCGGGAGTCGGTTCCGGAGTGGGCTCGGGAGTGGGTTCCGGCGTCGGCTCAGGCGTGGGTTCGGGGGTAGGTTCAGGAGTCGGTTCCGAGGTGGGTTCGGGGGTAGGTTCCGGAGTCGGGGTAGCAGCCGGACGACCAAGGCTGCAGCTTCCGAGTATTCCGATCACGAATACAAAGGCAAGCAGCAGAGACATTATTTTTACAGGATTCATAGCGGCCTCCTTTTCATTTATTCTGAAAGAAGAAATAGATAAATGGATTTACATAATAATTTAGCATAGTATTGCACAACATATAGTTTATGTCAACCAAAAAAACGGATACAATAAGGTTACATAATGTTATCGGCTCTTTTTTCTTGTTGCCGGCTTGCGGATATGGTATAATCCCTATGTAAGACAATTGAGAAGGAGAAACATTATGAATGCTATTGTAACTGTAATCGGAAAGGACCGCGTCGGCATCATTGCTGCCGTATGCATCAAGCTGGCCGGGTTGAACATCAATGTCCTAGATATCTCACAGACGATTATGCAGGGGAACTTTACCATGATCATGGCGGTTGACGTTTCCCAGGCTACCGCATCCTTTGCCGAAATCCGCGATGCCCTTGCTGAACTCGGCAGGGAGATGGAGCTTTCCATCCGTATCCAGCGGGAAGAAATATTTAACGCGATGCATTCCATCTGAGGTACCTTGCCATGATGAATCAGAGGGATATTTTATCCACCATAGAAATGATCGACCAGCAGCATCTGGATATCCGAACCGTCACCATGGGGGTTTCGCTCCTGAGCTGCAGCGATCAGAATCCCGACCTAGCCTGCCGGAAGATCTATGATAAAATCTGCCGTTATGCAGGTTCTCTCGTTAAAACGTGTGAGGAGATCGAAGCCGAGTTCGGGATCCCGATCGTTAACAAGCGCATATCTGTTACACCGATCGCCCTTGTTGCTGCCGCTTCCGATACAGAGGACTACGTCCCGTTTGCCGAAACACTGGACCGTGCAGCCAAAGCCTGCGGTGTCGACTTTATCGGCGGTTTTTCGGCTCTCGTGCAGAAGGGGATGACGCTGGCTGACCGCAGGCTGATCCATGCTATTCCGGAAGCGCTGTCCGTCACCGATCTTGTCTGCTCTTCCGTGAATGTCGGCTCCACCAAAGCGGGCATCAACATGGATGCCGTCGCGATGATGGGCCGGATCATAAAAGAAACAGCTGAAAGGACGGCTGACCGTGATGCCATCGGCTGCGCGAAACTGGTCGTCTTCTGCAATGCCGTGGAAGATAACCCGTTTATGGCAGGCGCATTTCATGGTGTCGGCGAGGCGGAAAAGGTGATTAACGTCGGCGTTTCAGGGCCGGGCGTCGTCCACCATGCACTGCAGGCGGTAAAAGGAGCGTCATTTGATGTCGTCGCCGAAACGATCAAAAAAACCGCTTTCCGGATCACCCGCATGGGACAGCTCGTGGCAGCTGAAGCTTCCCAGCGGCTGGATACGCCGTTCGGGATTGTTGACCTATCGCTTGCTCCGACCCCTGCAGTCGGGGATTCTGTTGCCAGAATTCTGGAAGAACTGGGCCTGGAAACATGCGGGACGCACGGCACAACGACGGCTCTCGCTCTTCTCAACGATGCTGTGAAAAAGGGCGGTGTTATGGCGTCTTCATCCGTCGGTGGGTTATCCGGTGCTTTTATTCCGGTTTCCGAAGACGAAGGGATGATCTCGGCTGCGCAGAAAGGCACCCTTACCATCGATAAACTGGAGGCTATGACGTGTGTCTGCTCTGTTGGCCTGGATATGATTGCGGTTCCCGGAGATACTCCGGCTGAGACGATCTCCGCCATCCTTGCTGACGAAGCCGCTATCGGTATGGTCAACAGCAAGACGACGGCGGTCCGGCTCCTGCCGGCTCCCGGAAAAAAGGCGGGAGACAGGATAGAACTCGGCGGCCTTCTCGGCAGTGCACCGATTATGCCGGTCCATCAGGAGGGGAGTGCAGCTTTCATCGCACGAGGCGGAAGGATTCCCGCACCGCTGCAGAGCTTGAAGAACTGATTGTTTACAGGAGCAAGATTTTCAGATATAATACTTATTCACAGTTGCTGGTAAAATGCTTCGATATCAGTGCTTACAACGGCTTGCGAAGATAGCGTTGTACTTCATTTGTAATGCTCTTTCGCAAGCTGTTATTGGTGGATATGAATTGATTATCAGCAGCTATGCATTTCATTATTTTTTCTTTGAGGTTTTTCGCATGTTTCAGGAACTTCTAAACGCGATTTTTTCCGACGAGACCGAGCTTTTCCGCTCTCCCTCCGAACCCGATCCCGGGGACACCGTACGTATACGCCTGCGCGTGAAAAACGGTTCTGCCCGGCGTGTTTTGCTTTATATCAGTGAACCCGAAATGGCCATTCTGATGCACAAGGCTTCTTCCGACCTCTATTATGATTTTTATGAAGCCGAGCTGGTATGCCTTTCCAATAAAATTTCTTATTCTTTTATCATTGAAATGGCGGCCTGCACCGTGGCTTTTGAAAAATCCGGTGCACGTGTCCTTGCACATGATGAGAAGCCGGATAAATCGATGGCGTTCTCCTTCACCCCGGGGTTTCATGTTCCCGCCTGGGCAAAAGGTGCGATCCAGTATCAGATTCTGACAGACCGTTTCCGCAACGGGAATCCGGACAATGATGTCCAGAATCAGGAGTATTATTATGTTCAGGGCCATGTTGCCCATGCAGAATCCTGGGATGCTCCCGTCACGGAGTCGGATATCCGCGTTTTCTACGGCGGCGATCTTCAGGGTGTGCGCGAAAAGCTGGACTATCTGCAGTCTTTAGGTGTTGAAGTGATTTATTTCAACCCGCTGTTTATTTCTCCTTCCAGCCACAAGTATGACGTGCAGGATTACGACCATATCGATCCCCATTTTGCCGTCATTGAAGATGATGTGGAGCATGCCATGCAGGCCTGGGAGAAGCACAACGGCTATGCTCCGCGCTACATCAGGCGGGTCACATCGGTTTACAATCTCTATGCCAGTGACGCATACTTTGCCCGCTTCTGTGAAGAGTTGCACCGCCGCGGCATGAAGATCATTCTTGACGGGGTATTCAATCATTGCGGCTCTTTCAACAAATGGATGGACCGCGAGGGCATCTATCTCGGAAAGCCCGGGTATGAAAGCGGTGCCTATCAGGATGTGGACAGCCCCTACCGCAAGTTTTTCACCTTCCGCGAAAAGGGGAGCGGCCGCTATGCCGATTATGAGGGCTGGTGGAATTATGAAACACTCCCAAAACTCAACTACGAAGGGTCGCCAGAACTCTGCGAGAAGATCTATTCCGTTGCCGAAAAGTGGGCTGCCGCTCCTTATCATATAGACGGCTGGCGCCTTGATGTGGCGGCCGACCTTGCCCACAGCGATGAGTTCAACCACCGCTTCTGGAAGGAATTCCGGAACAGGGTCAAGGCCGTTAACCCGGATCTTCTCATTGTCGCCGAGCATTACGGGGATGCTACAGCCTGGCTGCAGGGAGATGAGTGGGACACCGTCATGAACTACGACGCCTTTATGGAGCCGGTTACGTATTTTCTCACCGGCATGGAAAAGCACAGTGACAGCTATAATTCCGAGCTTTATCAGAACGGGCCTGCTTTCTTTAAGACCATGCTGCAGAAGATGGCCTGCATGCAGGAACCGTCTCTCTACAGTGCGATGAATGAACTGTCGAATCATGACCATTCCCGTTTTCTCACGCGAACAAACCGCACAGTCGGCCGTCTCGGTACGCTCGGTGCAAAAGCGGCTGAAAAGGGGATCTCCAAAGCCGTCTTCCGGGAAGCCGTCACTATACAGATGACGTGGCCCGGCAGCCCTA
This sequence comes from Oscillospiraceae bacterium, assembly GCA_017406005.1. GTDB lineage: Bacteria > Bacillota > Clostridia > Oscillospirales > Oscillospiraceae > Limivicinus. The sequence goes on from JAFQZI010000100.1 coordinate 4,912, forward strand.
CCATCTATTACGGGGATGAGGCCGGCCTCGTTGGGTGGACGGATCCTGACTGCCGCCGCACCTATCCCTGGGGAAAGGAAGATACGGATCTGATTGCCATGCACAAGGCCCTTGCAGACCTTCGCAAGGAGCATCCGGTTTTCCGATCCGGCTCTGTGAGGCCGCTGTATTCCGATACCGGTGTCATCGTTTATGCCCGTTTCGATGCGAAGGAATGCGCCATTGTCTGCATCAACAATACTGAGAAAGCCTGCTCTGCGAAGCTGTTCGTCCGTGATGCCTTTGTAAAAGACGACGTTTCTTTCCGCACTGTTTTCTGCACGGACGGGGACGGGTTTTCTCTTCCTTATGCAGAAGCCGGAATGGTTTCTGCAGGCAATCTTTCTGTCAAACTTCCTCCCAAGTCTTCCATAGTTTTAATAACCAAATCATAAAAATGATTCTGTAGAAACATACGCCATCCATCTTTTCATCTATGAAAACAAGTATTACGAACTTTTCGTTTACCCGCGCTGATAAAGAAATCCTGAAGCAGGGCACCTGGTATGATGCGTACCGGAAGCTCGGTGCACATCCCGGCACTTTCCGGAAGCAGAGCGGTGTTTTCTTCAGTGTCTGGGCTCCCCATGCAAAAACGGTATCGCTCCTGACGGAGTCCGGCGGATGGGAAAAGTCGCCTGTCCCCATGCGGCGCAGGCAGGGCGGGGTTTGGGAGTGCTTTTTGCCAGGATGCTCCGTCGGTGAGAAGTACAGCTTCTATATCCTCGGTGCTGACGGAGTTGTGCGCAAAAAAGCGGATCCCTATGCTTTCCGGGGCGAGCTGCGCCCTGGAAGGGCGTCGGTTGTGGCAGATCTGAACTCCTATGCCTGGCAGGATGAGCAATACCTCTCCGTACGGCGAATGCAGGATCTGCACGCCTCTCCCATGGCTATATATGAAGTGCACCTCGGCTCCTGGAAAAGGGATCCCGATCCTGACTTTGCCGGATTCCTCAATTACCGGGATCTGGCAGGAGAGCTTGCAGAATACGTCACTTCCCTGGGATATACCCATGTCGAACTGATTGGCATCTGTGAACACCCGTTTGACGGCTCGTGGGGCTATCAGTGCAGCGGGTTCTTTGCACCTACCAGCCGGTACGGCTCTCCGGATGATTTCCGCTTTTTCGTTGACACGATGCATCACTCCGGCATCGGTGTCATTCTTGACTGGGTTCCCGGCCACTTTCCGAGGGATGAATTCTGCCTGTCGACCTTTGACGGCACACCGCTCTATGAGCCTGATGATCCGCTCCGAGCCGAGCTGCCGTGCTGGGGCACCTATGCCTTCGATCACAGCAAAGGCGAGGTTCGCAGTTTCCTGATTTCATCCGCGCTCTTCTGGATCCGGGAATTCCATATCGATGCCATCCGTACCGACGCCGTTGCAGCAATTCTCCATAACAGCTTCGGCCGTGAGAGGTGGTCTCCCAACAAATACGGCGGTGAGGAAAACCTCGATGGGATGACCTTTCTCCGCCAACTGACCAACGCTGTCCATACCCTTACCGGCGGTGCGATCATTGCAGAGGATTCTTCTATCCTTCCGGGGATTACAGACCCGCTGCCCAAAGGCGGCTATGGCTTTGACTTTAAATGGAACCTCGGCTGGATGAACGACACGCTTGTGTTTTTTGATAAAGATCCGATTTTCCGCCGTTACCATCATGATTGCCTGACGCATACTGCCGACTACGCTTTTCAGGAGAGATGGATCCTCGTTCTCTCCCATGATGAGGTGGTGCACTGCAAGCGCACCATGCTGGAAAAAATGCCCGGCCCTCCCGACTGGCGGTTTGCCGAATTGATGCAGCTTTATGCCTTGCAAATCGCATTTCCCGGGAAAAAGCTCCTTTTCATGGGGCAGGAATTTGCCGAAAAACGGGAATGGGATGAAAACCGCGAGATTGACTGGGTCCTTGCTTCCGAGCCGGAACATGAAGCCGTTACCCGGTGTCTGAAGGCATTGCTTGCGCTTTATAAGCAATACTCGGCTCTCTATGTGGATGACGGTGATGCGGATTCCTTCGAGTGGGTCAACCGGCATGATGCCGACCGGAATATTATCGCTTTCATCCGCCGCCGGTCCGGTTCGTATAACGGAGCGCTGCTTGTGCTTTTCAATTTCTCTCCGGTCCTGTATGCGGATTACAGCTGCGGTGTACCGCTGCCGGGGGCTTATCGGCAGGTTTTCAGCACCTGTGCTTCCAGCGGAGAAAACAGAACGTTCACGGCAAAAAGAGCTTCATGTGACGGATTTCCATATTCCGTCAAGCCCGGCCTTCACGGCTTCGAGGCGCTGTTCCTTGAATTTCCTATAAAAAAGCAAAGGAAAAAACCATGACAGATCATTTCACTTCCCGCTTTTTGGATGCGAGGAGAGACTATATCCGAAGCAGATTTCCCCATCTCAACCCCATGCAGCAGGAAGCCGTCCTCCATACGGAAGGACCCCTTCTGATCCTCGCCGGGGCGGGCAGCGGTAAAACCAGCGTGCTCATCAACCGGGTCTACAATCTGCTGAAGTACGGGTCAGCCTCCGGTTCCGATGTGCTTCCGCCTTTTGCCTCTGAAGAGATGATCTCCGAGCTGGAAGAGCACGGAGCGCTGGCCGATGATTATGCAGCGCTCGATCCCGTGCCGCCCTGGCAGATCCTGGCCATCACGTTTACCAACAAGGCAGCTGGGGAACTCAAATCCCGTCTGGAGCAACTGCTCGGCGAGAGCTCTAGGGATATCTGGGCATGCACCTTTCATTCCGCCTGTGTGCGTATCCTCCGGCGTGACTGTGACAGGATTGGCTTCACGCGGGATTTTACCATTTACGACACCACAGATTCTCTTTCACTCATCAAGCATATCCTGAAGGATCAGAACCTGGATGAGAAGTATTATCCGCCCCGCGGCATTTTATCGGAAATCTCACGGGCGAAGGGAGATAAGATCCTCCCACCCGAGTACTGTGCCGAAGCGAAAAAGACTATCAATCTGCATCGCCAGCAGGTAGGGGAGATCTATACGGAGTATATGCGCCGCCTGACTCTCAGCGATGCCATGGACTTTGACGACCTTCTCCTCTATACCGTGATGCTTCTGCGGGAGAATGAGGATGTGCTGGATTACTGGCAGCGCCGCTTCCGTTATATCCTGATCGATGAGTACCAGGATACCAACCTCCTGCAATACGAGCTCTCGGCGCTGATAGCCGGGAAGCATAAGAACATCTGCGTCGTGGGCGATGACGACCAGAGCATTTACAAGTTCCGCGGAGCGACCATTGAGAATATCCTCTCCTTTGAGGACCAGTACAAAGGCTGCCGCACCATCCGCCTGGAACAGAACTACCGCTCAACCGGCCATATCCTGAATGCAGCCAATTCCGTCATCCGCAATAACACCGAGCGCAAAGGCAAGGAATTGTGGACGGATAAAAGCGCAGGGGACATGATCGAGCTCTACACTGCCGACAGCGAGAAGGATGAGGCTCAGTATGTCGCTTCCAAGATGCTTGCAGGATACAGCCGGGGAGAGAACTGGCGTGATTACGCTGTGCTCTACCGCAAAAATGCGCAGAGCAGTTCCTTGGAGTTTGCGCTGAAGCGCAACGGCATCCCGTACCGCATTTACGGCGGTACCCGCTTCTTTGACCGTGCGGAGATTAAAGACATCCTTTCGTATCTGTCCGTCGTATCCTTTCCGGGAGATAACCTGCGCCTGGAGCGTATTATCAACACACCGCCCCGCGGCATTGGTTCCAAAAGCATTGAGACAGCTCTTTCGCTCGCAGCGGAAGAGGGGAAGACGCTTTTTGATGTGATCAGCCACGCCGACCGCTATGAAGATCTTGCACGACCCGCCATGCGCATGCGTGCCTTTGCGGTACTGATCGAGGAGCTGCGTGCATTCTCCGAGGCCAATACACCGGATCTGCTGTTTGACGAGATCATCGAAAAAACCGGTTATATCCGTGCTCTGAAAGAAAAAAACACGCAGGAAGATACCGCACGTGCCGAAAACGTGGAAGAGCTGAAAACTTCCATCCTGACGTATATGAAGGAATCCGGGGATACGACCCTTGCCGGATATCTTGCCAACGTCGCCCTCTATACGGACCTGGATAATTACGACACATCCGCCAGCGCCGTCACCCTGATGACGATGCACTCCTCGAAGGGGCTCGAGTTCCCGCACGTCTTTATCGTCGGGATGGAGGAAACCATCTTCCCGAGTATGCAGGCCATCGGGGAGAGTGAAGAGATGGAAGAGGAACGCAGGCTTTGCTATGTGGCTATTACGCGGGCTATGAAGACCCTCCACCTGGTCTGTGCCCGCGAAAGAATGCTCTTCGGCAGAACGACTTCCAACCGGGTATCCCGGTTTGTCGATGAAATCCCGGAAGAAGATATCCATAAAACCATCCCCAGAGGCTACGGCTTCCGCGATCCGTCTAACCAGACCTATGTTCAGCGCTCCGAGAGCAGCGTCGGGGCAGGATACGGTTCGTACGTCGTGAGGAAGCCTGCCCACAAGGCGTTTGACGAGCATACCGTCAAGCCTCCTGCACCGGCAAAGACAGAGCAGAAGCCCCTTCTTCAGCTTGCCATAGGGGACTCCGTCCGCCATCAGGCATTTCATGAGGGCACGGTCGTCAAAATCACGCCCATGGGGAATGATGCCCTTCTGGAAATCAGTTTCCCCTCCGTCGGCAACAAAAAGCTCATGCTCCGCACAGCTTCCCTTCATATGGAAAAGTTTTAATCCGCAAGAAAGGATTATCGCCATGAAAACCAGAAAAAAGAACGCCTCTCCTTTGCTGATCCTCGGCATCCTCCTGTTGTATTATGCGATTGCCAACTGGCAGGAAACCGTACGCATGCTTGAAATCCTTTTTGATTCCACCCCGGATTATCTCATGCGGTATTTCACGCATCGTCCGCAGCATTTTCTCTATCCTGCGGCCCTTGTTTTCGGCGCGCTCTTTATCATCCTGTCCATCGGACGCATGATGAAGGGCATCACGAGCACACAGGGAAGCCTCACCCAGAAGAAAGACCATACCCATGACCGTATCGACAAGGTCGCCTACGATCGCAATGAGTCCCTCAACGAACACTATATCAAACAGCTGGACGGGTTCCTCAAAGCCGGCATCATTGACCGTGCGGAGTACAGCCAGCTCATCCGCCGTTATAAAAAGTAAAAAACAGGGGAGAGGCCTCGCTGCCTCTCCCTTAAAACAACCTGCAGGTTTACAGATATCCTTTTCGCTTTTTCGCAGAATCAATCAGCTCTTTTGCTTCATCCATTGCCGCGGGCAGAAAGGCCGACACATCGGCTTTCCCTTCTTTTTCCTTAGCCTTGATCTTTTCCCAGGCTATCAGCACTTCGTCCGAATTTGCAGCTTTTGCAGTTCCGAATACATGCGGATGGCGGCGGATCATTTTATCCGTAATTTCCCTGATCACGTCATCCATTGTGAAAAGACCTTCCTCTTCCGCAATCTGTGCATGCATCACAACCTGCATCAGCAGATCGCCGAGCTCTTCTTTCAGGTTCTCCGCATTGCCGGTCTCATCCAGCACATTGATCCCACAGATCACCTCAGCGGCCTCTTCAATACACGGTAATTTCAGGCTTGCATGGGTCTGCTCCCTGTCCCAAGGGCACCCGTCTTCCGCGCGAAGCCTTGCAATTACATGAACAAACTCGTAAAAGGCATTCATTTTTCCCGTCACCTCACAAAAAATACTGTCGGACTATTCTACCCGATAGCCGGCCATGTTGCAAGAGAAACTTCCGCTCTGTGCAGATGACGCGGAAAAAATAATTGCCGTTCTGTGATTCCTGTGAAAAACTGACTAAAAATAATCAAAAAGAAACAGATACTATCGGTACAGGAGAAAACTTACAATGAATACGATCAGCCGAAGTGTTGTCAGGAAAGACCATGCTTCGAAGATTTCCGGGCACAGCATATATGTTGCCGATTATCCGTCGGAAGGCGTTCTCTTCGGCAAGCTGCTTCGCTCCGTAATGGCACGCGCCAGAGTGCTGAAAGTCCGGGTGCCCGACCTCCCGGATGGTTACTTCTACGTGGATGCGAAAGACGTCTCGGGAGACAACAATGTCAATATTGTGCTGGATGACACGCCGGTCTACTGCAGGGATACCGTTGAATACATCGGCGAACCGATCGCGATGATCTGCGGGCCTGACGAAAAGAAGGTTGAACAGCTGCGTGACGCATGCGTTGTTGACTATGAGGAGCTGGAACCCGCCATTGACCTTCGAAAGGCAAAAGAGACGTTCTTTGACTACCACTACGGCCGCGGCGATATAGAGAAGGCGTTTTCCGAGGCGGACAGGGTCTATGAAGAGGAATTTGAAACCGGGTATCAGGAGCACGCGTATCTGGAAACATTGGGGATGATGGCAGAACCGGAAGAAGACGGACGCATGTTCGTTCACGGCTCGGCCCAGTGCATCTATTATATCCACGGCGCGGTTAAGCGTGTGCTCGGGTGCGGGCCGGACGACGTTCATGTCTTCCAGGATGTGACCGGCGGCGCTTTCGGAGGCAAAGAAGATTATCCGTCCATCCTCGGCTGCCAGGTCGCGGTGGCTGCCAGAAAATGCGGGAAGCCCGTGCGCTGTGTGTTCGACAGACGGGAAGATATGGCATTTTCCTCCAAACGCCATCCGTCGCTGTGCCGTTACAGGGTTGCCGTCAGGGACGGGCGGGTCACAGCAATGGACATTGATGTTATTTTTAATGCGGGCGCTTATTCAACGCTCTCGGCAGTTGTCCTGCAGCGCGGGATCATCGCTGCGCCGGGTGTTTATAACGTCCCCAATCTTCGGGTCCGCGGCAGGGCATTCAAGACCAACACGGTGCCGTGCGGCGCCTATCGCGGCTTTGGTGCACCGCAGACCTTTTTCGCAGTCGAAATGATGATGGATCACATTGCACGTGATCTCGGGGTCGAGTCCCTCACATTTAAAGAGGCTCACCTTTGCAGGGAGGGGGATCTGACTTCTACTTCCGGACAGTATCATTTTCCGGTGTCGCTTCCCGCAATGATTCGGGAGATCGATGATGCCAGTGATTATCGGAAAAAACGGGCAGAATATGCGAAACCCCAGAGCGGACGCTATCGCCGCGGCATCGGACTGTCGCTGGTGTTCCATGGCGCAGGGTTTACGGGGTCTGGAGAGCGGGATATCATCAAGGCGGCAGCAAAGCTTCGCAAATATAAAGACGGGTCCGTGGAGATCCTGGCAGCCAACGGGGAGATCGGCCAGGGGGTTCGAACGACTTTCCCGAAGATCGTTGCCCGGGAACTGAACATCCCGCTTGACAGAGTCTTTTTTGATTATCCCGATACTGCCCGTGTGCCAGATTCCGGCCCGACGGTTGCGTCGCGTTCACTTATGATCGTGGGAGAACTGCTGCGCCGGGCTGCCGTGAGGCTGCGCGAACAATGGGTTGATGGGGAAGAGCAGGAGATTGAGGAGCATTATCTGGAACCGAATTTTATGATCCCATTCAACCCCGACCTCTTCAAGGGGGACGCATATCCGACTTATGACTGGGCCGTCAATGCGATTGAGGTCGAAGTCGATACATTTACGGGGAACACCCGCGTGGTCGGTGCTTACGGAAATTTCGACGTCGGCACGCCGATCGACAGCAACATCGTCACAGGCCAGATAGAGGGTGGCCTCCTCCAGGGCATCGGCTACGCTTCGATCGAGAAGATGGATGCTGACGCTGATGGCCGCATCCGCAACATTTCCTTCTCCGATTACATGATCCCCACGGCAGTGGACGTACCGAACCTTAAATGCATGCTGCATATCGAAGAATTTCCGGGAGGTCCATACGGAGCGAAAGGCGCGGGTGAACTCCCCCTGGTCGGCGCACCGTGCGCGTATCTGGAAGCTGTAGAACAGGCACTGGGCGGAAAAACGCTTTGCCTTGTGCCATTCACGGCGGAGGACGTGCTCTCTGTCATCAGGAAGGAGGGAGCCTGAGGTGAATGATATACAATTTACGCTGAACGGCAAAGAGGCTGCCTACAGCGGCAGTGCTGCCGACCGCCTGCTGGAGGTGCTGCGAAACGTCTATCACTGCATGAGCGTTAAGTGCGGGTGCAAAGAGGGCGAATGCGGAGCATGTTCCGTGCTGATCGACGGTATCCTATACAATTCCTGCTGTGTCGCAATGGGAGCAGTCGAGGGCTCGAGCATTGTAACGATGGAAGGCTTCCGCGAGACAGAGCATTTTGCAGTGCTTGACAGGGCTTTTGGAGAAGTTTCAGCTGTGCAGTGCGGTTTCTGCACGCCCGGTATGCTGCTCGCTGCGGAGGCATTGCTTTCCGGAAATCCTCATCCGGACGAAGAGGAGATCCGCGAAGGGCTGTCCGGGAATCTGTGCCGCTGTACAGGCTATAATGCTATTGTCAATGCGGTAAAAAAAGCAGCAGAGGAGGGGAACGGACTATGGTAAACGGATACGCCCCCACTTCTCTGCAGGAAGCGCTGAAGCTTCGCTCGGAGTACGATGTTGTCCCCTATGCAGGCGGCACCGATCTCATGGTGGAGAACCGCCGGAATGCGGAATACCTTTTCCTGAGCAAAGTCCCGGAACTGAAGCAGATCCGTACGGATGATGAAAATATCCGTATCGGCGCCTGCGTATCGTTCACCGAGGCTCTTTCCGATCCAGCTGTCCCGGGGCTGATAAAAAAAGCAGTTTCCCATATTGCCGCGCCTGCCATTCGAAACGCAGGCACATTCGGCGGAAATTTGGGGAACGGTTCTGCAAAAGCTGACTCCGTGGTGGCTGAATTTGCCGCGGATGCAAAGCTCCGTCTTGTCTCGGCGGGCGGAGAACGGATCATCGATGTGGATAAATTCTACCTCGGACGCAGAAAACTCGATCTCAGACAGGACGAGCTGATCGCAGAGGTGCTGCTGCCGAAACACGGCCTTGACCGGTATTATTACGAAAAGGTTGGCGGCCGCGGTGCACTGGCTATTTCCCGTGTGTCTTTTGCAGGCGTATTTGACTGCAGTGAAGGCAGGATCTCGAATGTCACCGCTGCTTTCGGCGCTGTGGCAGATACCGTGCTGCGCTATAAGGAACTGGAAGCAATGCTCATCGGCAAAACCATTGAAGAGGCGAAGGCACTCAAGGGAGAAACCCTCAGAGCATATGCAGAGCACATGGACTTCACGCAGGGGCGCGTCAGCGCGGAATACCGCAGGGATGTCTGCATGAATCTTCTGGATGCCTTTCTGACGAAGTTCGGCATCTGACCGGTGCCTGACCTGACGATTTTACGAAAAAACCGCTTGTCTCACAGGAGACAGGCGGTTTTCACAATCGAGACCAGGTTCCGGGTATCATACTATTCTGCATTTAATTATAGATAATTAATCATCATTATGGTATAATAGCCAGGGTGATGAAGATGAAAATGAAATATCAGTTTAGCAAAGAACAATATGCTGAAATAAAAGCGGCAAAGAAGGCAAATCGAGATAAA
>JAFQZI010000101.1 GCA_017406005.1 Oscillospiraceae bacterium
TCCGGCCCCTCGGAAGGCAAAGTCCTTCTTTTTGCCGACAGGCGGGGCATGCTCCGCGTGGATACAGAGCTTCTGCGGGAGATCAACTCCATCGGGGATATCACCATCTGCACCCTGCGGGATCACTATCCGGTGGAGGAAGGGGCAAGGCTTGCCTCTATGCGCATTGTGCCTCTTGTGACGAAGGAAGAGCAGATTATCCGTGCAGAGGAGCTCTGCAAAGAGAGAAAGCTGATCGAGCTCAAACCGTATCAGCACAAAAAGATCGGCGTGATCATTACCGGTTCCGAGCTCTATTCCGGCAGAATCAAGGACAAATTTGAGCCGGTTGTCCGTGCCAAAATGCAGCGGTACCCGTCGGAGATCCTCGGCGTTACCATCTGTGACGATGATCTGGACATGATCGTCTCCGCTGCACGGAAGTTCCTGGATGAAGGTGCGGATTTCCTGATCTTCTCGGGCGGCATGTCCGTCGATCCGGATGACCTGACGCCTTCTGCCATCCGTGCACTCGGGGCTGACATTGTCACACACGGGGTTCCCTCACAGCCCGGCAATATGACGCTGATTGCCTATCTCGGTGATGTGGCGATCATGGGTGTGCCGGGGGCCGCGGTTGTCCTGCCCACTACGATGTTTGACGTGCTCGTTCCGCAGATTTTTGCGGGAGATAAGTTTACGAAACAGGATCTGATCCGTCTCGGTGACGGCGGCCTCTGCCAGGCTTGCAAAGCCTGCCATTTCCCCAACTGCACCTTCGGCAGCTATTAAAAATATATATCCTCTTTACCTTTCCTGAAAGGAGCTTTGCCATGTTTGTCTATGCCGACAATGCTGCGACGACCTGCACCAGCCAGGCCGCCCTTGATGCGATGATGCCCTATCTCACCAGGCAGTACGGAAACCCCTCCAGTCTCTATGGCTTTGGCCAGACTGCGAAAGAGGCAATCGAAAATGCCCGCAAGACAGTCGCCGCCTGCATCGGTGCGCAGCCGCGCGAAATCTATTTTACTTCAGGCGGCAGCGAGGCAGACAACCAGGCGATCCTTTCTGCTGCAAAGGTCGGAGCTAGAAAAGGCAAACGCCACCTGATTTCCACTGCCTTTGAACATCATGCGGTGCTCCACACTCTGAAAAAGCTGGAAAAAGAAGGCTGTGAAGTGACGCTTCTGCCTGTGCATGAGGACGGGGTTGTCCGTATGGAGGATCTGGAAGCTGCCGTGCGTGACGATACAGCCCTTGTCACAATCATGTTTGCCAACAATGAAATCGGCACCATTCAGCCTATAACGGAAATCGGAGCATTCTGCCGGGAAAGGAATATTCCTTTCCATACGGATGCTGTCCAGGCAGCAGGTCATATGCCGATCGATGTGGAAGTCATGAACATTGACATGCTGTCTCTTTCCGGGCATAAATTCCATGCCCCGAAGGGAGTCGGCGTCCTTTATGCGAAAAAGAATATACTTCTTTCGAATCTCATCGAAGGCGGCGGACAGGAACGCGGAAAGCGGGCAGGGACGGAGAACGTAGCCGGTATTGTTGCCCTTGCGGCGGCTTTGAAAGAGAGCTGCGATGCTATGGAAGAAAATACGGCAAAAATCCTTCCCATGCGGGACAAGCTGATCACAGAGCTCAGCAAAATCCCGCACAGCAGGCTCAATGGCAGTATGGATCACCATGTCCCCGGTACGGTGAATATCTGCTTTGAGGGGTTGGAAGGGGACAGCCTTCTCCTCATGCTGGATCAGAACGGAATCTGCGCTTCCTCCGGCAGCGCCTGCAATGCAGGATCGATCGACCCGAGCCATGTGCTTCTTGCAATTGGTGTGCCATACGAAATTGCACACGGTTCCCTGCGGCTCTCCATCGGAGAGTACAACACCATGGAGGAGATCGACTACATTGTCCGCATCGTGCCGCAGGTCGTGGAAGAGCTGCGCAGGAAAAGCCCGATCTGGCAGGCAATGGAAGCCGGGCAGCGCCCTCACCTGATCTGAACGGAGTGAAAAACATGGAAGATTTTACGCATTTCAACGAGCAGGGACGCGCGAAAATGGTTGATGTCGGGGAAAAGCCGGTTTCTAACCGCACCGCTGTGGCGGCGGGCAGTGTCCTTGTCAGCGAAAGCACGTTTGCCCTGATCCGCTCCGGCGGGATGAAGAAGGGCGATGTACTCACCACTGCGCAGATTGCGGGGATTATGGGTGCAAAGCGAACTTCTGAAGTCATCCCCATGTGTCATCCGGTTGCTGTCAACGGAATTAATCTCAGCCTTTCACTCAATGAGGAGAGGCATGCGGTGGAGATCACGGCTTCCGTCTCCTGTGATGGGCGCACGGGGGTCGAAATGGAGGCCCTGACGGCGGTCAGCATTGCGGCCCTCACGGTATATGATATGTGCAAGGCCGTTCAGAAAGATATGGTTATTACGGATATTCGCCTGCTCAGTAAAACGGGCGGTGTACATGGAGATTTTGTCCGGGAGGAAAAGAAATGAGGCATTATACGGCGGCAGTCATCACCGTCAGCGACAAGGGATACCGTGGGGAGCGCGTAGATACCAGCGGCCCGGCACTCTGTGAGCTCTTGAAAGAGCGGGGTTATGAAATTGCCTACACGGCGATGGTGCCGGACGAGGCGGAACTGATCCGCGCTGAACTTCTGAAATGTGCGGATGAGAAAAAGATATCTCTTGTTCTGACCACGGGAGGAACCGGTTTTTCTCCGCGGGATATCACCCCCGAGGCGACAAAGGCAATACTCGAGCGGGAAACACCCGGTATTCCGGAACTGATGCGCTCCGAGAGCATGAAGATCACGCCGCGCGGCTGCCTCTCCAGAAGTGTTGCCGGGATCCGCGGGAGAACGCTGATCATCAACCTTCCCGGCAGTGAAAAGGCGGCAAGGGAAAACATCCTTGCGGTCATTGATCCGGTCGGTCACGGGGTGGATATGCTTTATACGGAAGGCTCTGCCGACTGTGCGGATTCTCCTTCAAAGGCGGCAGGCAAATGAGCAAAAAAAATCCCCCCTCGATGGACGAATGGCTCAGGGAGGCCAAAGCGGATGAAAAAGCCGCCCGCTGTGGGATGTTCCTTGTTCACAACGGTGTGGTGCGGGAGAGCGCAAAAGTACAGGTGCGCTCCGGAAAAACAGATGCGCCTGCCGTGACGGGCATGAATTTCTCTTTCGACGCCGCAAAGGTGGATGCCGCCGTCGCAGATGCGCTTGCCATGCCCGGCATTTTCCTGGTAAAGGTCTGGCTGAACGAGGGGCTGCTCACCGTGGGAGACGACATCATGTTTGTCCTTGTCGGCGGAGATATCCGCCCGCATGTGATCGATGCCCTTCAGGCACTTGTTGGAGAAATCAAGAACCACTGTGTCCTGGAAGAGGAAATCTATTAACCAAACTGACTTCAGCAAAACGGTAGGATACTGGAATGGAAATAATCTGTATCGGTGACAGCCTGACCTACGGATATGGTGTTCGCAGGGCACAGAGGTGGACGGAGCTTGCGTCCGAAATGAGCGGATGGCAGCTCACTAACCACGGCGTCTGCGGAGACACGACCGGAGGGATGCTCGTCAGAATGAGGGAAATCCTCCGTGAGGTGCACGGCCGCAGAGACGAGCGCTGTTTTCTTCTGATGGGCGGATGCAATGATATCTTTTTTTCCGGCAGCTCTCTGGGTGCACAGGAAAACATGGCAGCCATGGTTCATCAGCTTTTTGCCGCAGGAGAAATGCCGATCGTGGCGATCGGACCCGGCATTGCGGAATGCCATGCGGACAACCCCTGGGTGAATGCGGTGGATTTCCCTGCAGCCTCCGAATGTATCCGGAAATACTTTGCATGGCTTGACCGTTTCTGCAGTACTTTTGGTGTGAGGATGATAGACTTCCGGGACGATTTCAGGAATGCGGAAAAGTGCACGCGGGAGGATCTTTATCTGGACGGCCTGCACCCGAACACCATTGGGCATCAGATAATGGCCGAGCGTGTCTGCAAGGTGATCTCCGTCATGGAACGGGAAAAAATGAATGCATGAATAGAAAAACCTGGCAAAGCGGTTGATTGAACTGCCTTGCCGGGTTTTTAGTATTATAGTATTAGTTATTGATGTAGGAAATACTTTCCTGCCGGGAAGTGCAGCAGGAGCAGTAACACGGTGATAACGGCCGAATACCACGGGAGCTGCCCGAGAGCGAAGAAAAACATCAGAAGCAGGTACCCGGCCAGCATCCAGCATACCCCTGCGATGCGGTGCACGATGTTCCAGCGTTCCGTGCTGCTCTCAAAAGACTTTACGTGAAAGGCAACGGCAGAATCCTGCGGGCAGTCAAAGAAATGTGCACCCAGCAAAAGAAGGGCAAGGGCAAAAAAGCAGGGAACTGCAAAACTTCCTGTCATTTTTTCTCCTGCTGCGTGCAGGATCCATATACCTGAGAGAAAAACAGAGAGAATCGGGATACACCACCTGCCGAGGATGCGAATCGGCGTAGGAGGGATCTTCTTTGTTTTCTGATGAAGCCGGAGCTGCCCGTGACAGATCAGGTCCAGGATGCAGAAGAGCCCCGGGATCCCGAATACCAGAACTGCGCGTGGCAGAGAATCATCCTGGCCGCCCGGGCCGATCAGCCCTGTTTCAACGATGGGAGGAATTTTGCTCCAGAGCCGTACGCCCAAAAGCATGGGGCTTGCGCAGGCTGCAAGCGAAAACAACAGCGTAACGACAGCCTTGGGGGTGCTGACGTGTTTCCCGAAGGTTCTGCTGAGTTCCTGCTCCTGGCTGCGGGTCAATCCGTATGGTTTTTTATGTTCAGTATTCATGGCAGGATTATAAATCTGTTTCAGGGAAAAGTAAAGAAAATCCATGAAAAACCGCCCGGTTCGTGAGAATGGAAAGAAAGCGTTTATGAAAACTGCACAAAAATCGGCAAAAGATTTGGTTGTTTTGCTGAAAAGGTAAAACTTGAACAATCCCCCTGAACGATGTATTATATTCATAATCCTGATGTCTAAAAATACGGATGAAGGGAATGATGGAATGAAGGTATACAAGAAAATCATGAATGTGCTTGGCTACCTTGAGTCAGCCTTGCAGGTGATCATCGGCATCGTGATTACGGTTATCGCCTTTGCAAATGTCTGTGTGCGCTATCTCTCCAACGGCCAGCTGGCGTATACGGAAGAACTGGTGGTAAACATATTCGTACTGATGATTATGTGCGGCTGCTCTCTCTGCGCAAGGGACGGAAGCCTGATCAGCCTTTCCCTGGTTTTTGATTCGGTTGGCAAAAAAGGGAAAAAGATTATTGCCGTGGTCGGCAGCCTGCTGAGTATAGCATTTTATGTGGTCCTGATGTGGACGGGCTGGCAGAAATCCATGAATCTCTTTGCAAAAGGCAAGCTGACGGCTTCTCTGCTGATTCCGGAAGGCTTGTTTATGCTGGCACTCCCGATCGGCGGCCTGCTGCTGATCCTGCATACGATTGAATACACCATGGATGTCCTTACCGAGCAGGCGCCGTTTATGAAAGAAGAGAAAAAGGAGGAAATTGCGGAATGATTAACCTGATCCTGTTTGGCAGTTTCTTTATCCTTCTTCTTCTGAATGTGCCGATCGGTGCAAGCCTCGGCATGTCATCCGTTTTTGCCATGATTTATGCGGGGGATAAGCTCTCGGTTATTCCTACGAATGTGTATAACGGCATGGCAAAATTCCTGCTGCTCGCCATCCCGTTTTTCGTGATCTCCGGCAATGTGATGGCTGAAGCCGGCATTTCCCGTCGTCTGGTAGACTTTATTGATGACTGCGTCGGCCATCGGAAAGGCGGCATCGCCATTGTCTGTGTTATTGTGGCCATGTTCTTCGGCGCAATTTCCGGTTCCGGGCCGGCTACCGTGGCAGCCCTCGGTATTATTCTGATCCCGGCGATGGTCAACAGCGGAGGCTTCAGTTCGCCCTTTGCATCGGCGCTGATGGCAGCCGCCTCATCCATTGCCATCGTTATACCGCCCTCGATTGCTTTCGTTGTCTATGCTTCGATTACCGGCGTTTCTGTCGGTGATATGTTCATGGGCGGTATTATCCCGGGTATCATGATGGGCCTTGCACTGATTGTGATTGTCCTGATTGAAGTGCGCAAACGCGGGATCAACATCACGAGGGAAAAGTCTACCTGGAAGCATCGCGGGCAGACGTTCCTGAAGGCACTCTGGGGCTTCCTGGTTCCGGTCATCATTCTGGGCGGTATTTATGGGGGCGTCTTCACACCGACGGAGGCGGCGGCAGTCTCGGTGGTCTATGCTCTGCTGGTGGGCGTTTTCATTTACCGCGAAATCAAAATCAAAAACTTTATCAAGATTATGGTTGATTCCGGAAAAACAACCGGATCCATCATGTTTATCATCGGCACGGCGGCGGTCTTCTCCTATGTCTGCACCGTCCACGGAATCTCCAAGGCGGCCCAGGCTCTCCTGATGCAGGTGTCCGGAAATAAGTATGTCTTCCTGGTGATCATCAACATCATCTTCCTGATTGCCGGCTGCTTTGTCGATGCAAACTCGGCTATGTATATTTTCATCCCGATTATGGCGCCGGTTGCGCAGCAGCTGGGAATCAATCTTGTCCATTTCGGTATTATCGCTACGGTGAATCTTGCGATCGGGCAGGTAACGCCTCCGGTGGGCGTCAACCTTTTTGTCGCGATCGGCCTTGCCGAGCGAATGCATGAGCTGAAAGATAAGACCCGCGTTACCATCGCAAGTATGTCAAGCGCAGTATGGCCGATGATCATTTCCTGTGTCGTCGCGCTGCTGCTGATTACCTATGTGCCGTGGTTCAGCCTGGTTGTGCTGGGCAAGGCATAAAAATCGGCTGACTTCACACGCTGTGTGATTCAGATAAATATTTTTAGGAGGAATACCATGAAAAAATTCTTAGCAATCGTTCTCGCAATGACGATGGTTCTGGCAATGGGCGCAGTTGCCTTTGCAGATGGAGAAATCGTCGAAGTCAAGAAGCCGATGGAGTGGAAGTTCGCATGCTCCGCTACTGACAATACCTGCTGGGCAGATATGGGCCGCCAGTTCGGCAAGTACCTGTCTGACCGCACTGACGGCAAGATCACGGTCACTGTCTATGCACAGGACCAGCTGACAGCCGGTAACCAGCAGGAAGGCATCCAGGCCGTTATTGACGGTTCTACCGATCTTTGCGCACATTCCAACCTCATCATGTCCGGCTTTGACCAGAGGCTGAATGTTGTTTCTCTTCCGTTCATCTTCGAGTCTACCGATGATGTTGATGCACTTCTCGGTGCCGGCGGTGCTGGCTATGAAGCACTTGCTCCGATCGTTGAAGGCCTCGGCCTGCATCTTCTGGGCATTGCAGAGAATGGCTTCCGTCATGTTACCAACAGCAAAAAGGAAATCACCAGCCCCGATGATATGGTCGGAATGAAGATTCGTATTCCGAACACTGCCGTTCTCACTTATGCTTACGGCGACTGGGGCTCCAACTGGCAGATCGCAAACTGGAGCGAAGTGTACACTGCTCTCCAGCAGGGCACCTATGACGGCCAGGAGAACCCGCTGCCCACAGCAGATGGCGGTTCCATCAGTGATGTTAACAAGTTCTGCACCTACTGGACCGGTGTTTATGACTGCATCTTCTTCTGCATGAACCAGGATCTCTATGATTCCCTGTCTCCCGAGCTCCAGGCACTCGTGGATGAGGCCGGTGCGTGGGCAGCA
>JAFQZI010000102.1 GCA_017406005.1 Oscillospiraceae bacterium
TCTCGATTGTCATTCACGGTACCTACTTTCTGGATTCAGGGCATTTTCAATGTCTACAATCCTGGACTAAGACAATTTGTTTGTCCTCTTCCGGGGTTTGGGACAAATTCCCGTGTCCATTTTACGGGGTACATTTTAATGCGCATTTTGGGGCGAGACGGGCGAAACGGGCGAGACAGGCAAGAGGATGAGCATCAATAAACTGTGTTTGGAACCGGAAGCATGTCTTTAAGTCTGTGTTTTGATTGAAACAGCAGAGCTGATTCCTGAAAAACCCGGGAATCAGCTCTGCTGTTTTACTATACGTGGCTATTGTGATTGTTGTTTATTCTTCGGGAGGTCTTTTCTCCGGATGCTTTTTATAGTAATCCTCCAGTGCCGACTGGATAGCCTCTTCCGCAAGAACACTGCAGTGCATCTTGTAATCAGGCAGTCCGTCCAGCGCCTCTGCCACTGCTTTGTTTGTGAGTTCCATCACTTCCTTCAGCGGTTTGCCTTTGATGAGCTCCGTCGCCATTGAGCTTGACGCGATGGCACTTGCGCAGCCGAAGGTCTCAAACTTCACATCGCTGACAATATCGTCCTCAATCTTGAGGTACATTTTCATGATGTCGCCGCATTTGGCATTCCCTACCTCGCCTACGCCGTCCGCATCTTCAATTACGCCGACATTCCGGGGATTGCGGAAATGATCCATCACTTTTTCACTGTATAATGCCATTTTCTTTGCCTCCTCACAGAATAAACTTTGCTTTCCCGCTCATCAGATCTCTCCATACCGGGGAGAATCCGCGCAGATATTCCACTACTTCTTTTACATTTTTAATGATATAGTCCACTTCTTCTTCGGTTATGTCCTCTCCGATGGTCAGCCGGAGAGACCCGTGGGCTACGTCATGCACACGCCCTATGGCCAGAAGTACATGGCTCGGGTCGAGAGAACCCGAAGTGCAGGCACTCCCGGACGATGCGCAGATCCCTCTGTCATCCAGCATCAGCAGCAGCGATTCGCCTTCGATCCCTTCAAAGCAGAAATTCACATTTCCGGGCAGGCGCTTCTTCGCATCTCCGTTCAGGGCAGAGTGGGGGATTTCCTGAAGGCCTTTGATCAGCCGGTCACGCATAGCACTCATATGTTCTATGTTTGCCTGCATGTTCCCCGCAGTCTCTTTCAGAGCGGCAGCCATCCCCAAAACAGCTGCCACGTTCTCCGTTCCGGCGCGTTTGCCGCGTTCCTGGGCGCCGCCCTCAATCAGGTTGGTCAGGCGGATGCCTTTCCGCGCATACAGAAAACCGATGCCCTTGGGCCCGTGATATTTATGGGCTGAGGAAGAAAGCATGTCTATGTTGTCTGCCTTGACATCAATGGGCAGATGTGCAACGGCCTGCACCGCATCCGTATGGAACAGAACGCCGTGCCTTTTGCAGATCTCTCCGATCTCACGGATCGGCTGGACTGTTCCGATCTCATTATTGGCAAACATAATCGTAACGAGGCAGGTATCTTCCCGGATAGCTTCCTCCAGTTCCTCTAAACGTACAAGGCCGTCTTCATGGACGTCCAGCAGCGTTACTTCAAAGCCTTCGCTCTCCATCTTCTTTAAGGTATGCAGAATGGCATGATGTTCAAAGGCGGTAGAGATAATATGTCTTTTGCCGTTCTTTTTCCCGATCTCCGCCGCAGACCGAATCGCCTGGTTGTCTGCTTCGCTGCCGCCGGAAGTAAAGAGGATCTCCCTCGGCTCGGCATTGATGACTGCCGCTATATCCTTTCTGGCCTGTTCCAGCAATTCTTTTGCTTCCTGCCCGATAGAATAAAGGCTGGACGGGTTGCCATAGTCTTCTTCCATGCATTTCAGCGTAGCATCTATAGAAGCGCGGCTCATCTTTGTGGTTGCCGCGTTATCCGCATAGATTCTCATGGATTGTTTTCTCCTTCTTTCGATTTTTGGAATAACCCTCAGAGGGTGATCCTAAAAGTGTACTATATATCAGAATACCTACTATGTCAATGGGTTGATTTACTTCTGTGCGCTTTTCTGATTCAGTTGCTTTATTCTCTTGATTGACTAATTCCTCTTTCCTCCGTATAATATGGGGCACAATAAACAAACGGAACCCCGGAGGTCACTTGCATGGCAAAATGGTTTGAAGAAGCTGTCTTTTATCATATGTATCCGCTCGGAATGGTTGGAGCGCCAAAATGGAACGACGGAACATCCGTCACACATCGTTTCGCAGAATTGGAAGCCTGGCTGCCCCACATTGCATCCCTCGGTTGCACAGCTGTTTATATCGGGCCGCTGTTTGAATCCACTTCCCACGGCTATGACACAAAAGACTATAAGCTTGTGGATCGGCGCCTGGGTGATAACGCGGATTTTGTTCATTTTGTAAAAGCAGCGCATGAAACAGGAATCCGCATCGTTGTCGACGGCGTGTTCAACCACACCGGCCGCGAGTTTTTCGCTTTTCAGGATATTCAGAAAAACAGACAGAACTCTGCGTACTGTTCCTGGTATAAAGGCATCAACTTCGGCTGGAACTCTCCTTATAACGACGGTTTCGGATACGAAGCCTGGCGGAATTGCTTCGAGCTGGTGAACCTGAATTACTGGGAACCGAAAGTGCGCCAGTACATTCTGGATGTGATCCGCTTCTGGATTGATACCTTTGATATTGATGGGATTCGCCTTGACTGTGCTGACTGTCTGGATTTCTCTTTCCTGCAGGAGATGCGCACGTGTGTCGACGAAAAAAAGCCGGACTTCTGGCTTATGGGCGAAGTGATTCACGGCGATTACAGCCGCTATGTCACTCCGGACAAAATAAACAGTGTCACCAACTACGAGCTGCATAAAGGGTTGTATTCCGGGCACAACGATCACAATTATTTTGAAATTGCCCATTCCATCCGCAGGCAGTTTGACTCCAACGGCGGCATCTATAGAGGTCTGCGGCTCTATTCCTTTGTAGACAACCATGATGTCGACAGAATTGCTTCCAAGCTGAATGTTGCGGGGCATATTTATCCTGTCTATACGCTTCTGTTCACACTCCCCGGAATTCCTTCCATCTATTATGGATCTGAATGGGGTATTCAGGGCCGGAAAACCGGTGGAAGTGATGATCCGCTTCGCCCTGCTGTGGATCTGAAGGAAGCGCTGAAAGCTGTACCGGACCCGACGCTTTTAGCGTGGATCAAAACCCTCGGGCAGATTCGAAAAGAAGAGGACGCTCTTGTGAACGGCAGTTATCAGGAGCTTCTCCTGACAAACCGCCAATATGCGTTTGCACGGCTTCTGGGAGATCGAGGCGTTCTTGTTGCTGTAAACAACGACGAACGGGAAGCTTCTCTTTCTATCCGACTGCCTTTGCAAAACAAATTCTGTTTTGATCTTGTCCGAAAAAAATCTCTTCAGACAGACGGCGGTTTCCTGCATGTTGTCTTGGCTCCGAACGAAAGTCTTCTCGCTGCAATCCGATAAAGAAATCGTTTCCTACCCCTGTTTTTTCTCATTTTTTGTGCTGACAGCGAAGAATACTTCACAAAAAGTTCACATATAACCGCATTTTTCCTCAGAAAAGTCCTGATAACATATAGACATAGCATCAAGAAAGTGCTAAAATACGGCGAATCACATTGGAGGATTAAAGATTTATGACACTTAAAGAACTTCGTACTGAAAAAAAGCTTTCTCAGGCAGCATTTGCTAAAACCCTTGCTGTAAGCTCTTCTGCAATCAGCGCAATTGAAGCCGGCCGCATGAAGGTCAGTGAAAA
>JAFQZI010000103.1 GCA_017406005.1 Oscillospiraceae bacterium
AAGAACAGAAAGACTTCCTGGAGGCGATGGATTACGCGCAGGCAACGCCATCTTTGTCACAGGCGCAGCGGATAAAGAAATACAGTCAGGAAGGCAAATGCTCACTGGATGTGATGTGCGCTGTCATGGATGAGGTAAAAAAGGACGATATGAGCAAGGTCACGATCTCCCATGAGGTGCTTCGGAAGTATTTCCCGAAGTCGTACACGCCGAAACAGATGGAGGACACGATCATACGGTTGCTGGAACAGTGGCAGCGACGAAAACAGAGAGAACAGGCAAGATAACGGTCATTTCTTCGCAGCAATGCAAAGGGATGGCCGCTTTTTTTATTTCACGAAGGGAGAAACCACAGATGACAAAAGCGGAACAGAAGAAAATGGAGAAGGCTGCACGGTCAATGTTTATTACGCAGGCATTTGGCTGTGTCCTGGATGCGATTTGCGACAGCTCGCAAAATGCAAGGGGAAATCCTCAGATCAGGGTGAACATGAAGAGCGGGAACCGATATATCTACTTCCACCGGTATTTGCAGGATTTCAATATCCAGATTTATGCAAGCGGTGACGTAGATATCGAGTTCCGGGAATTCTGCCATGATACGAGAACTTACCGGGTATTCTGCTATGACAGCAACACGGCAGTTCAGGATGCTTTCCTGGAACAGTTTGGTCAGGACATGCTCATGGTGATCACGGAATTTGTGGAGCAGGCGGACTGGCATATCGTTTTGGATTACCTGCCGCTGGAGTACACCGAAAACTGGCGGGATATTTTTATAGACTCTCTGGAGCCGGCCGCTAATCCTCAGGAACCGTTCCGATGGAAGCCGGACTGGGTAAACCCCTATGGGGACAGTGATGAAGATTCAGTACAGTAACGGTCATTTCTTCGCAGCAATGCAAAGGGATGGCCGTTTTTTTATTTCAAGCACAAGGAGGTTACCAAAGTGAACAGGAAAATCAGCAAGGCAGGAAAAGCCACGATGGAGGAACTGAAAGAAATCTTCTCCGTTCCGAATCCGCTGGGCGAGATCAGGATGCTGTCGGTACATCCGCAGCACGGTGTGAAGGTGGTATATGGCTTTGAGCCGGAAGCGGTGGAGATCTTTGAGGATGATGCGGAAGCAATCTTCTGTCTGCACCCGGACAACATCTTCTTCAGCTGCTTATCCACGGACCTGCTCCGTATCGGAAAGCGTGTCTATCTGATGGGCAGCGGCGTTGCCTACAAGCTCGACCGGGATGACGACTACAAGGATATGAGTTCGGATGATATGGCAAAGACCTGCCTGGAGATGCTGGAACGAATGCAGTGCGTAAGGATGGGGCAGTTTTGCTTTTCGGTGATTGATCTGACAGACGAAATCAAGGAGGACAGGTTCGATGAAGAAGAATAACAGGAGCGCTGCCGCGAGGGCGGCTGTAACAAAGCAGGACATGAACCGCCAGAATAATGCGGTCCGCAGAATGATGGCCTATCAGGAGAGGATGGTGAAGAAGCCTTGCAGGAAGAAGTTGAAAACAGGACAGTAAACCTGGCAATCAGCACATCACGGCTGTCGGCAAGAACAATCGTTGCCGGAATCCGCATGTATCTCCAGCACCAGAGGAACGCGGCTGCGAAGAAGCCGGCCAAGGTGGAAGGAGTGCATGGGAAACAGACAGTCAAAGAGCTGATCGGACAGAATCAGGGCGTTTCGCGCATGCCCCTGGGAGATGCCAGCATCCGGGACTTTGAGCGGGAAGCCAAAAAGTATGGCGTGGATTTTGCCGTCACGAAGGATAAATCCGTGCATCCGCCGCAGTATACCGTGTTCTTCAAGGCGAGGGATAACGACGCATTGCAGCAGATCGCGGATTCCCTGATGGCAAAGCAGCTGAACGCAGAGAAGAAGCCGAGCATCGTGAAGCAGCTTGAAAAGCTCAAAGCGCTGGTCGCTTCGCTGCCGTCCAAGGTACGCCATAAGGAACAGGAACATTCCCTGTGACAAAGAATGAGCTGAAAAAGAAAATCATCCTGCATATCCCTTATGTGGCGGCAGGATTGCTGGCAACGAATTTTGGGGAAGCATGGAGGCTTGCCGAAGGGGCTAACGCATCGGAGAAAACGCTGTCTCTGATCTCTACCCTGGGGGTGGCCTTCAGCAATCCCCTCCCCAGCCTGCATCCGCTTGACCTGGTGATCGGTATCATCGTCGGCGCGGTTCTCCGTTTTGCAGTCTATATGAAAGGCAAGAACGCCAAGAAATACCGGCACAACACGGAATACGGCTCTGCACGCTGGGGAACGCATAAGGATATCGAGCCTTTTGAAGACCCGGTGTTCCAGAACAACGTGATCTTGACCCGGACGGAATGGCTGATGATGAGCAACCGGCCGAAAAATCCGGCGAATGCTAGGAACAAGAACGTGTTGATCGTAGGCGGCAGCGGCTCCGGTAAGACAAGGTTTTGGCTGAAACCAAACCTGCTTCAAATGCATAGTTCCTACGTGATAACCGATCCGAAAGCCCAGGTGCTCAGCGAGTGCGGAAAAGCATTGCAGCGCGGAGCTCCGAAGCTGGATACGAAGGGAAATCCGGTTAAGGACAAAAACGGGAAGATCGTCTATGAGCCGTATGAAATCCGCGTGTTCAACACGATAAATTTCGGCAAGTCGCAGCATTATAACCCCTTTGCCTATATCCACAGCGAAAAAGACATCTTGAAGCTCGTCACTGCCCTGATTGCCAATACCAAGGGCGACGGGAAAGCCGGTGATGAGTTCTGGACGAAAGCGGAAACGCTGCTCTATACCGCGCTGATCGGCTATATCCACTATGAAGCGCCGGAGAATGAACAGAACTTCGCAACGCTCCTGGAAATGTTGAACAGCATGGACGTGCGCGAGGATGATGAGGATTACCAGAATCCCGTCGATATGATGTTTGAGGCGCTGCGGAAAAAGAAT
>JAFQZI010000104.1 GCA_017406005.1 Oscillospiraceae bacterium
CCTTGGGGGCATTGTTCCGGATGATAAGCTGGGTGCCGGGGATATGGTGAATGTCCAGGTTGTGGGTGAGATCCACTGCGGCGAAGCAAATGATGCCATTGAGAATATCACGGAGAGCTATCTGCTTCCGGTGAGCCTGGTGGGCAGGAGTGAGCATATCATGCTCCGGGCAAGGGGCAACAGTATGACGAAGCGGGGCATCTTCCCGGGGGATCTGCTGATCATCCGCCCGGTCGAGGCGTATGAGCCGAGGGCGAATGAAGTGGTGGCGGTTTCCATCGCCGGGGAGGAGGCCTGTTCCAAGGTCATCCGGAGGAAGGAAGACGGGCAGCTTTATTACTGTGCCGATTCCGATGAGACGGATGATTACGGCAATCCGTTCCCGGATTATGCGATGGATGAAGGGGTCGTTTTCGGTGTGATCGATTATGTGTTCCACGATCCCACGGCCTATTAATGCGGAGCTGAGAGATGGCGGCCTATATAGCGATCGACATGAAGAGCTTTTATGCCTCTGTCGAGTGTGTCTTCCGCGGCCTGGATCCGCTGAAGGCCGATCTCCTGGTGGCGGATGAAAGCCGCAGCGACAAGACGATCTGCCTGGCTGTCTCTTCGAGTCTGAAGGCGAAAGGGGTTCCGAGCAGGCCGCGGCTTTTCGAGGCAAAGCAGGCGATAAAGCTGTGGGAGGCGAAAAACCGTCAGCATCTGGATTACCTGATTGCCGTGCCCAGGATGGCGGAATACGAGCGTGTGTCAGCACAGATCTATTCCATCCTTCTCCGGTATGCCGGTGAGGATGACATCCATGTCTACAGCATTGATGAGAGCTTTGTTTACTGTGATCCGTATCTCCATGCCTATACCAAAAAAGCGGCAGAGCTCGGCATCGAGCCAGCAAGGCTCATGGCCATGACGATGATCAAAGCTGTCCTGGCGGAGACGGGTATTACGGCCACGGTCGGCATCGGCACTAACCTGTATCTTGCAAAAGTGGCGATGGACATTGTGGCGAAGAAGGCCCCTGCGGATGAAAACGGAGCCCGTATTGCGGAACTGAATGAAGACAGCTACAAGTATCTGCTCTGGGATCACAAACCGCTGACGGACTTCTGGCAGATCGGCCCCGGCAAGGCGGCCCGCCTGCAGAACCGCTGGATGTTTACGATGGGAGATATCGCCGTCAGGTCACAGTCGGATGAGGAGTGGTTTTACCGCACCTTTGGCATTGACGGGGAAATCCTGATCGACCATGCCTGGGGCAGGGAGCCGGTGACGATGAAGGATATTAAATCGTACCATACCGATACCCACAGCCTGTCCAACGGGCAGGTGCTCCCGAAGCCGTATGAGTATGTAAAAGCGAGGAATGTTTTCCTCGAGATGGTGGATGTGCTCTGCGCCAATATGTTTGAGAAGCATATCATTTCCCGCACATTCACCTGGTGGGTGTCGTATGACTGGAAGAGCCTGGAGGTACTCCCGCATTATGACGGGCCGGTGACTTTGGATTTCTACGGCAGGCTGCATCCCGTGCACAGCAACGGCACGGCGCGGCTGCGCTTGAAAACGAACAGCCCGAAGCTGGTGGCGGAAGCGATGGCTGCCCAGTTCGATGCAAAGACGGATCACCGCCTTCTTTACCGGAGGCTTGGTGTCTGCGCAGCGGATGTCGAAGTGGAAAGGGAGACCCTCCAGCTGGATCTGTTTATGGATTATGAAAGGCTGGAGAGGGATAGAAAGATCCAGGGAGCCATGCTCAGGGTGCGGGCGAAGTACGGGGCCAATGCGCTCTTCACCGGTAAGAATCTGGTAGAAGATGCGACCACGCTGATGCGAAATATGCAGATCGGCGGGCACAGAGCATGAAGGAGTATTTGAAATGATTGGCACAATGCCTATGCCAGAGAATTTCCGTTATAAAGATGTATTATTGCAGGGGCAGCCGCAGCATTCAATCTACGATGATTTCTGCCTGAAGCATCCGCCTATGCCCCTCACCAAGCGAGCCAAGATCTTTTCTCCCTTTGATGCTCTCAGAGGTTTTGACTTTGAGATTTCTTTAAAGAGAGAGATTTATGAGGAGAAGCACGAGCTTTCAGAGGGTGAAAAGGAGGAGCTCGGCCGCAGGCTGACGATCCTCTGGAATCTGACGAGGAACAGCCGCCTGGCAAAGCAGAACCGGGTTCACGTTTCCGTCACCTGGTATGAGCTGTGCACGGATCTGAATCATGAAGCCTGCGGGGTAAAGGGCAAGTATGTCACGGATTCCGGGATTGTCCGGCAGGTGAATCCTCAGTTTATACGCCTGGATGACAGGAAGATCGCTCTGGATGACATCCTGATGATTGAGAGCACGGATACGGTTGACGGGCATGAGCTCTTTGCCGAACCGTGGGAGATGGAAGTATTATGAAGAAAAAGGAGGAAAACTGATTGAAGGATTTGGAAAATTGTAAGATCAAAGGGTTTATCAGTTTTCCCTGTGGTTGCAAGCATTGTAATGTTGTCGTCTATGAAGGTGCAACAGAGAGCACATCTACATTACGATAATGGAAAACAAAAATCTTGAAACGCTGGGTGGGCTGTGCAGCCATATGCTTTCTTCGCCAATGCCAGTATCTGATGATGTACGCGAGTGCCTGACGCAGCTGTGTGTCTGGCCGACCTGCACTGCTTATATCATTTTCGGCATGATACAAAAAGCCGCCAAGGGCGATACCTCAGCGGCAAAGTTTATTAAGGAAATCAACGGGGAAGGGGCTTCCCTGGATGATGCTGGTATTTCCGATCTGCGTTCTCTTAGCGATGTGGTTCTCTGCCGCATGGCAGGGTTTACACTGGAGAAGCTGATACAGAGCGAGATGTGAAAAGCCCGGTAAACCGGAAGTTGTTGAAATCAGAGCACAAAGCTTTCGGTTTTCAAATCCTGATAAAAACGTCCACTTGTTGCAACAAACTGTAAAACACAATAATCGGGGTCAGTAACTCCTTTTTTATAAAACATTTTATCGCCGGTTCGCCAGATTCTTTCTTTTGTTTCCTGATCTGTCAACACATTCATGGTGCCCTTCAACATAATTCCGGTATAACGGAATCTGCCCCGGTGGTAGAAGTAAATTGATGCTTTTGAATTGGCAAGAAACTGCTTTACACGCATGGAGGATGTATTCGTTGTGAAGTAAAAGGTAACACCATCTCTTTCTCTCGATGCCAACATAGCTTTAATATTCGGAAAACCATCTTCATCAACAGAACCGATGAATGCTGTTTTCTGAGAATCAACAAATTCAAATATCTCTTTCTGTGTCATTTCATTTTCTGTCCTCTCTGAAAGTTTGTCTCCGCGAATACCGATTTGTTGAGTTGATTATACCCCAAATAACAAAATCCTGTAAAGGAGAAATTATTAACATGAAAGAGAGAAAGAAAAAGCCGATGAAAAAACAACGGCTTTTCCCCGAATAAAGCCTGATGATTAAAAACTACCGTAATGCTTCCAGAATCGGCGCAAGATAAGACTTGTCGGTCCAATCGTGCTTTTGGTCTCCTGCCTCTAACAGTGCCTTTTCCCAAACCTCACAGTCTTCAGGTTTCTTTTTTGCTACTGCTTTCTGCAGCATTTTACATAGATTCCTGTCAACAAGACTCATCGCGTCCATATCCCAGCCGCCTCTGCAATAGAAGCAGGGCAGACCGGACAGAGAGTCTTTCAGGTTATAAGCAATAATCTGCTGAAATGCCTTTTCATCATAAGGAGAAGCACCATCACAGAAGATGATTACTTTTTTCCTCTGAAGCTGAGCGATATTCTTTTTCAGAAAGGAAAGTCCGGCAATTCCAGAGGCGTAGATTCCTCCTCCGAGGATGATCGTGTCATACTGCTTCACTTCATCAATTTTTGCCTTTTTAGTTTCAATGCAATCATATCCGGTTTCCGTGGCAATCCACTCTGCATAACGCTTTGTAGCACCGTACTTTGATGTATAAAGAATGATTCCTTTCACAATACTACCTCCGCAAATTCCAATCTATCGTGATGATTATAAGCCAAATAATATAATCCTGTATAGGGGAAGTTACCTTATGAACAATGATTTGCTTGCCGAGTTGGCTCGAAGGGAGCTGGGCTGGAGATAAAATAGAAAGCCGCCAAGGGCGAACCCTCAGCGGTATTCCCTCATCGATGTGGTTCTCTGCCGGCTGGCAGGGTTCACGCCGAAGAAGCTGATGCAGGGTGAAATATCAAAGAGAAAGACAGATTTAAATAACGCTGAATGGCAAATCAACTATTCCATTCAATCGTGTCTAAAAGTTCAAACATCTCATTTGCTTTTTCTTCACTCTTGGAACGGATTGTAAAGATGTAGGAGCCTCCGTCTTTGGGAACGAGAATACTGATCAGTTTATAGTCATCTGTCATGAACATATTATTTATGGTAAAATCTACTTCATAGTACTGACAATTCTCAATCCCAAGGACTGTTCTGGTATCCCTTGTTTCTGATTTTTTCTGCATAGTGGAAAGTGAGGATTTGCTTAATTCCGTTACGGCCTCCATCAGTTGCTGTTCAGGAATAAGGGCAATCGACAAAGGGTCGAGCACTTCTTCTTTATAGTAAACCTTTATCAGGCTGTCTCTATCCTCATCGCCGGAATAAGGAAACACTTTTGCATAGTCTTTTTCGACATTGGCAGAGTGACCGTTCGGCACTTCCATCGTCATGCGGGAAAGAATATTCACTCTTCCTTCCGGAAGGTCTCTCTCCTCCGCATATGCGAAAGCGCAGAACATAGTCGTAATGAATGCCAAAAGTAAGCAGATTGTTTTTTCATAGTTATACCCTCCAGTAATTTTGTGAAGCGAATTTGAAGTATTCGCAACTTTAAAACGGTATCATTACAAGATTTATTTTTTTATATCATACCAAATACTGTGCGTCAACAGTAACCTTCTGCCGTCATGGTATCCTCATACTTTTCTCGCTTTTGCAAAGATTCTTTCGTACCTCAGTACTGCTTCTTTTGAGAAATCGTCTTTCAGATCGATCATAACCCTGTTAAAAAAGAATTCCTTTTCTGTCTCATTCAGAGGAGCGGCCAGTAATTCCAGCCCCACAGAATTGAAATGTTGATAAACGGCCTCAGCCGATGGAAAGGAGAACAGATTGGACTCCATTGAAGCTTTTACATCGGAAAATCCAACCTCTTTCATCATGATGTTAAACTGCTCTATGCTATCCGGAACATACCACGGGGAATGCCAACTTTCGTACCGTGCATTGAAGCCAAGTTCGTTTATCGCTCGTCCGGCGTACTTGATCAACGGGTGTTCAGTGTTCAACACCGGGAACTGCACGATGAAATCACCGCCCTGTTTCAATGCCTTGTTCAATCAGCTTAAACCATCCTCTGTCTCAACGACCCAATGAAGAACAGAATTGGAAAATATCAGATCAAATTGTTCTTCGAATTCAATCTCGTTGATTCCACACTTCCGGAATTCCAGATTTGACACACCTTTTGCAGCCATTGATTCCTTTGCTTTTTTGATCATAGATTCAGAGGAATCTATTCCCAGTATATATCCGTAGGGAACTTTCTTCGCCAGAAGGACTGTCAGGTTTCCGCTTCCGCATCCGGCATCCAGTACGCACATATTT
The DNA here is from genome assembly GCA_017406005.1 of Oscillospiraceae bacterium. Taxonomy (GTDB): domain Bacteria; phylum Bacillota; class Clostridia; order Oscillospirales; family Oscillospiraceae; genus Limivicinus. Next base: position 5,661 of record JAFQZI010000104.1, read on the forward strand.
GGTGAAAAGCGGATCATATCGATCAGGTATTCACCAACAGAAGATTGAATGCTGTTTGCAGCTGCATATGCTTCGCCATTCCAATTGAACTTGTTTTTCATTTACATCCTCACGAATCCCAATCTTTGGAGTTGATATATGGTCCTCTGCAGCCTGGAAGGGTTCACTCTGGAAAAGCTGATGCAGAACGAGATGTGAAGATCTCGGCATACCGGAATTTGTTATACAACTTCAAATTCTTCACAAATAAGTTCGATTTGGCTGTTGAAAGTCTGTCCGATAGTTTTCAGTTCATCTGTGAAGAACTTCTGATGTACATTCTTCCAGTATTCCAGAGTGCGATCGCCTTCGCCTTCCAGGAAGGAGTGTTTTTCGCTGACTTTTTCGAATGTTGTAATGTATACATTCGTTGTTCGGATAATACATATTGCTTCATCCTCGGAATTCATGATTACCCTGTATTCTCCGTTTAATCCGGATTTTCTCCACAATTCTTCCGCTGTCATTGATGCTTCACCTGCAAATCTCGATTTAATCCATTCGTCTTCAACTATTTTCTGTTTTTTTCAATCCACTCAACGGCAAGCCTGATTTATCATGATGGTTATCGCTCTGTCACAATCAGTTCCAGAACATCCGGCCGTGCATAATGCCCGACAGCATCGTGTTCCATTTTACACTTTGCGGGAAGAGTCATGTCAAGATCGGCATATATGATTGTCTCACTGTCCCAGACAGGCTCTGTGACGAAATGGCCATACGGGTCAATGATACAGCTGCCTCCGCGACAGGCCAGTTCAGGGAGTCGGGCTATTGCATCCTGCTCATTGAGGCAGGCCGGATAAGAGCTTTTTCGGACGAGCATATCAGCATTGATAAAATAGCATTTTCCTTCGATTGCAATATGCTGTATGGTTGCCTGCCATTCAGGATTGTCGTTGGTGTTCGGAGAAATATAAATCGTGATCCCTTTCTGGTAAAGCGCCACTCTGGCAAGAGGCATATAGCTTTCCCAGCAGATCAGGCTCCCGATCGGCCCCCACGGAGTGTCGGTGATCGGAAAATAATCCTTGTTTGCATCACCCCACACCAGTCTTTCACTTCCCGTGGGTTTGAGCTTGCGATGTACTTTATAGGAGCCGTCCGGTTCAAAAATGGCATTGCTGTTAAAAAGCGTGCCGATTACGGCATCCCGTTCTGAAAAACCGATGCTGATATAAGCACCCGTCTTTTTCGCTGCAGCTGCAAGCTGCTCAAATTCCGCCTCTCCGGCAATGACCGATGCATCGTGGTATCTCTTCCAGTCTTCTCTGCCAGGTTCCGTCCGCTTCCCCATGCTGAATCCGAAGTTCATCCCGATCGGATACCCCGGGATAAACAGTTCGGGGAATACGATCAGTTCTGCTTTGTGCGCTGCCGCTTCTTCAATATAGTCCAGCGCTTTCTTCAGGGAAGCCTGTTTATTAAACATTACCGGTTCAGCCTGCACAAGGGCTGTTTTGCATGATCCCTTCAAATCTTTCATCGTCTGTTACCTCGAAAATCCAAAGTTAATATATAACTACCATCCGACTGATTATTTACGCTTTTTGTAACAGTCCTCATTAATAGTATCTCTCCTGATATTTCTGTGCTGAATGAATTACCCCGGGGAAAGACCATAGCTTGCAGATAAAAACTATTTTCTTATCATTGCCGCGACGTCACGCTGTACATTATCAGCTTCGGGGATCGGAAAGAGCGGATAGCAATGATTCATTTTATCTTCTTCGATATAGTTGATGCTGATGCCCTTTTCGGCACACAGTTTTTTGAACCTGCGGGCATCGAGTATGAAAATCTCATGCGTTCCGAAATATACGGTGATGGGGGCAAGGCCGCTGAAGTCTCCGTAGATGGGGCTTAGTCTGTAATTATGCACATCAACGTTTCCGGCCCAGTTTTTGCCCATATGCCTCAGCCCGTCCGCTGATAATGAAGGGTCGACCCGATCCAGCTCTTTCGGGATCTCTGTCTCCATGCTGATGTCGAGCCAGGGTGAAAAGAGGATGATCTGCCCGGGCTGAGGTAATTTGATTTCCTTCAGATATTCAGCGAATCCGAGAGCCAGTCCGCCCCCCGAAGAATCCCCCATGAGAGTGATTTTCTCGGGGCTTATTTCCGCCGTCAGTTTTTTCCACAGTTCGGTCAGATACTCGTACGCAACCTCAAAAGTATGATCCGGAGCTTTTTTATAAATCGCCATGACAGCGGTCACATCTGCTTCTCTGGCCATTCTGTCGCAAAACTGCCAGTGCTGACTGACAGGCTGCTCACAGTACGATCCGCCATGCAGATATAAAAGCGCTTTGCCGCGACCTTTATTCAGGAAAAAAGTCTCACAGCCGCAAATGATCTCTTTCGTGACCTCTGATTTGATCCCCTTGCGCGGCGCCTCAACCGGTTTGCGGTTGATTGCTCTGAGTTCTTCGATGTATTTTGCCCGGCGCACCGGATCGGAAGTCTTTTTCTTATATCCGGTAAGCCAAAAATAGCAATATGCTATCTTACTCATGAAACTCGTCATTATTCGCCTCCAAAAAAACACAGAATCGTCCTATATACTGAAAGTTATCGAGATGATTATACCCCAAATAATAAAACCTGGAATTTCATAATGTCTTCTGTATGTATAACGGACTTCTAGTCCGAAATCGTTTCGGGCTCTTTTTTCGGCTGGAAGTCGCTTCCGTATGAAAGACCGTAGCCGTGTTCCAGGAAAGATTTATCGGTACCGATCTGGTCGATACTGCCGTACCACGGCGATGGAAGCTTTCCCGCGAAATCCGCGCATCCGCATAACACATCGGAAATTCCTTTTCCTTCCGAACCCGGAAGATAACACATTACAACACTGTCCCAGTCATCAAAGTCTTCGGAATTAATGATAACGTTTCTGCCCGCAATAATGCAGGCAACAATGGATTTCTCCATTTTCTTTGCCTCTTCGATGGCTTTTTTGTTGTCAGGAAGACCAAGTGCGCCGCAAAGCTCCAGATCCGCAGTATCGCCGTTCCATTCTGCATAGGCGTTTTCGCCTACACAAAGCAGTACCACATCGGCATTTTTAGCTAAACTCTTATTGGTAATGATTTCAATGCCGTAATCTTCAGCATAACGTTCAAAAGCATCCAGTATGGTTGTTACGCCCGCGATTTCTTTGCTTGAAGATCCGTTCCATTCAATCGTCCAGCCGCCGCATTGTGCTGAGGCATTATCCGCCGCCGGTCCTGTTATATAGACTTTCGTACCTTCCTTTAGCGGAAGGACATCCGAATCGTTTTTCAGGAGGATAAGACTCTCCTCAACCAGTTTTTCCGCGATCTTTCTGTATTCCAAAGAACCGGTTTCCTTCTGCTTTGTCTCTGCCTTTTCGAGGAAAGGATCTTCAAACAGTCCTTCCTCTTTTTTGACTTTGAGAATTCTCGTTACAGCATCATCCACGCGTTCTTCACTGATTTCACCGTTTTTCACGGCATCCGTGATGATCTGTTTTGCCTCATCGAAGCGTTCGACCTCCATAAGCATATCGATCCCAGCATTAATGCTTGTGATGATTTGCTCTCTGTAGGACGAACCCGAAATATGCTGTACAGATTCCCAGTCACTTACAATAAAACCTTCAAAACCCATCTCATTTTTCAGCTTCATGATGTACTCTTTGTTTTCGTGCATCTTCACGCCGTTTAAGGATGAATGGCTGATCATGATGGTCTGTACGCCGGCATCGATTTGTGCCTGATATACTTTCAAGAGTTCTTTTATCTCATCGTCGGTAAGTCCGGCATTCCCCCGATCGATGAGCATTTCGGTATCTCCTTTCTCACCCGTGTTATATTCCACATTTCCATCCGCAAGATAATGCTTTGCACAGACAACCAGCCCTCCATCGATCAGCCCCTTTGTGTAAGCGATGCTGAGCTTTGTGATTGTTTCCAGATCCGAACCGTAGGATTCATAAGTTCTTCCCCAGCGCGGATCTACGGACTGCGCAATGCACGGAGAATAATTCCATAGCATATGGCAGAGCTTTGCTTCGTCAGCCGTAATCAGGCCGACCTGATACGCAAGCTCTTCATCATTTGCTGCGCTCTGTCCGATGTTATGGGGAAAATATACGGCATTTAAACAGTAATTCACACCGTGGACATCATCCTGTCCGTAGATATAGGGTATCCCTGCATCCGATAAAAGTGCGGCATTCTGATATCTGTCCACGAGACTCCGCCAGGATACGGCATCGATGCTGCCTGCCGTGGAGAGGATACTGCCGTAATCGTTATCTTTCATCTTATCCGGGCTCACATTGTAGACAGCAGGCATTACCATTTGTGCCGCTTTCTGCTCAAGCGACAGACTTGCAACTATCTCTTCGGGACTCATTGATGCATATCCGGTACATTTGTATTTGGATTCGGAGACTGAGTATTTTTCCGCTTCCCCCGCTTTCGGAGAATTGCCGTTTAAAGAACAGCCTGCTGCCGATATCAGCATCGTCAGAAGAAGTAAAGTTGATATTGTTTTTTTCTTCCTAACGCTTAACTCTCCCATTTTTCAACCCGTCGTGATGCCTTTCATCTATGGCATTTCATTACTGCTTTTCTTATAATCAAGCACTATTGTTTTTCTCCTCTCTAAGTAAACCGAATAATCTGCTTCTCGGTATCAACTGTTGCCTCGACGTCGAACGGGATGATACAGCGCGGCTTTGCATGCCCGATGTTTATGTTGCACACGACTGGAATCTTTGGATCACCGATTACATCGACAAGAATCTGTTTGTACTCGCGATCGTAGGTCTCATCCATAGGTTTTCCTGTCAGGACACCGCTGACCACATCAAATACGCCTCTTTCTTTCAGGTATTCCAGCGACTTCCGATACTGGTTTGGAGCCATCTTTTCCTCACTGGATTCCAGGAGAAGGATGCGGCCCTTCCAATCCTCTCGATCCGGAAACAGCTGGTATTTCTCACATAATAGAGGCATATCTGCATACCGGGTTCCGTTGAAGATATCATGTATGGAATCGATACAGCCGCCGAGAATCTTTCCAGAAAACACATGGGAGCCCTGAAGCAATTCAAATCCCCGGTCGGGATGCGACTTCAGTGGTTTTCCGATCTGATCAGGTCCGAATCCGGTTCTTTCCTCGTACCAGAGGTCGCTCGGAGTAATGGATTTAATTTTACCGGTACTTATGAGCTCTTCAAAATACTTCTTCGTATATGGAAGCATATCCGTATCCAGTTCACATATGTCCGCCAGGAACGATTGCCCATAGAACGTCCTAAGCCCTACTTTATGGAGCATAAAGTGATTGATTGTGGTATCAGAAAAGCCGAGAAACGTTTTGTCAGAAACGGCTTTCGCGAGCTCACCATTCTCAAACAGATAAGGGAGCAGTCGGTAGGTATCGTCTCCACCGATCGCACAGAGGATCATGTCGATGCCCGGGCTTTGAAAGGCTTCCAGCAGATCTGCAGCACGTTCGGCGGGATGATTCTTCACATATTCGATACCTTTAAGCGCATGTGGCATAAACCGCACAGACAAACCGAAGTCTTTCAGCCGTTTTATTCCCAATTCAATCTCGTGTTTTACAAAAGCTTCTCCGATAGTACCACTTGATAAGCTCACGATAGCAACATTCTTAATCATACTCGCCTCCACAAAGTTCTACATCGCCATAATCTATTTCATAAACTCCGATTTTATATGCTGTTTTTTTCAAAGCTCCATCGGGCAATTTCAGCAATCAATTCCATGGGCAGTTCTTTGCTGTTAGGCAGTTGGATCGCACCCTTGCTGGTTTTATAACCTGCCAGTTGATCTGCAAAAGCCTCGATTGCCTCAGGTCCGGGATACAATCCGATGTGTTTTTTTGCCGAAGCAAAATGAATGATATTCCTGCCTTTCCAAAATGTCGGCATTCCCCAGGACAGACGTTCCTGTGCATCAGGTATAGCAGTGCGGATCGTATCATAGATCGCTAACAAACGAGGTTGAATCGTACTGTCCTGCGTATGAATATATTCCTGTATCGTCATGACTGCACCTCTATAGACTGGAATTTACTTTCCTGTCGGGATAGAATCGTTCAGACTTTTATTGCGATAGTTCAGATTTGTTCTGAGAGAATACCCTTGCTCTTCCCAGAATGCATTGGCCACATCATTATCCTTGAATACAAAGCAAAATATTTTTTGAATTCCTTCCTTCTTCAGCGCATCTTCTGCAAGAGAGAGAAGGCGAGCGGCAATCCCTGAACGCCGATAATCGGGGTGAACACAAAGATGATGAATGATTGCTCGTCGACCATCATGGCCGGTAAGAATCACACCAATAATCTTATTCCCCTTTATAGCAGCAAAGCAGGTGTTCGGGTTCCTTTTCAGATATCTGTCAATTCCCTCTCTTGAGTCATCGATAGGATTTAATGCGCGTCGACTCTGCTCGGTACTTTGCCATAATTCATAGACCGCATCATAATCATCTATTGTGACTTGCTTAATCCTGTATTCCATAATGCCTCCCTGCCTGCAAACATAATCATATAAACAAATCCTGTTCTGTCGAGTTGATTATACCCCAAATAATAAAATCCTGCAAAGGAGAAATCAAAATGAACAATGATTATCCCGACGCGCATTGCGCGTGCGACGTTCCTTGATAATAATATGCTTGCCGAGCTGGCTCGAAGGGAGCTGACCCGGCGATATTATTCCGAATACCTGGCATATGCCTACGGAGACAGCTGGATCAGAACCAGGCTGTCTTCTTTTTTTGCCAGAAAAATACAGTCTTTCATCGAAACGGATACCGGCCACGCCTATGACATTATGATCATCGAGTGCCCGCCGGAGCACGGAAAGAGCATGACTGTGAGCGAATCTCTGCCGAGCTGGTATCTGGGGAGATATCCCGAACAAAATATCATTCTGCCATTCTATATTTCCGATCCGGCGAAAGCACCCTGGGAGGCAGACTATGTGGACCAGTGGACTTCGTTCCCGAACGGAAAAAATGATGATATGGTCGATGCCACTTCGCAGGCACTGGCAAGGATGATTTATTCCTCCGGAGATATCCGGGAAGAAAAAGAACAAAAGTCTATCTTAGATATCGACAGACTTTTTAATCCATATGGAATGTGAAAAAGCCGCCTGAGCGTCAGGGCGGCTTTTTCACATAAAAAGGAGGTCACAATGAAAAAAATAGTCTATAAAAATAATAAGCTGTTAACTGATATTTGTCAAGTAATTTATGTAAACATATCAATAAAATCAGGTGTTTTCTGATGATCTATTTACGGAGGTATACATGAAAAAATTTAATACATGTGAGGAATATGTCCTCGCTGAACTGGAAGAAAAGAAAGAACAGCTAAAAAAGCTCTCTGATGCCTGCAAGGCATACAGGGAGTTTTTTGAAGCCACCGAGGGGTTTATCAACGTTTTGAAGCAGTTCCTGACGATCCGAAAAGCATCCTGCGACGGGGAAGTCATTTCCATGAACTGCGTTTTTGAGAAATATGAGCCCAATGAATTCAAACTGATCAAAGAAATGTTTGATCTGGAAGCGGAGGATGCGTAATGGATATGATTGCAGTGGTGGTCAGATGACTTCGGGAGGCTATCACTGGCGTTATGCGGAACAGGAGGGTTGATGGGTTATCCCGGGAAAGGTATCTGCCCGGGATAAAAGGATAGGAGATGCGGTGAAGTGAAGAAATTCTGAAAAAAACTATTGCAATTCGTTTCAAGCTGTGCTAATATACTCGGGCAGTAAAAAAGTATGCGTTGTTAGCTCAGCTGGATAGAGCGTCTGGCTACGGACCAGAAGGTCGGGGGTTCGAATCCCTCACAGCGTGCTCAAAAACCGCTTTTTCCGATAAGGAAAGGCGGTTTTTATTTTATATTGAATTCTAAGTGAAAAAACGATATAATACTATAATTAAAATAATGTAGCGGGAGACCGTAATGAAGATTTTGGCAGTCGGAGATGTGTGCGGGCAGCCGGGGCTCAGTTTTCTGGAAAATCGCCTGAAAAAGTACCGGGAAGAGCATATGATTGATTTTTGCGTTGTCAACGGAGAGAACGCGAATGTCGTCGGCATAACTCCCAAACAGGCGGATGTGATCCTGAAAGCCGGTGCGGATGTTGTTACGCTCGGGAACCACACGTGGACGCGCACGGAACTCCAGCCCTATCTAAATGAACGGAGAAGGATCCTTCGCCCGGCAAACTACGGGCCTCAGTGCCCGGGGAGAGGGATCAATACGTACCGGACGGAATTCGGAGATGTCTGCGTGCTGAATCTTCTCGGGAGATTTACGCTGGATAACAATACCGATAATCCGTTTGTTATTGCAGACGGGTATATGCGTGAAATCAGGGAGAAAATCATTCTTGTTGATTTCCATGCGGAGGGAACAAGTGAGAAACAGGCGATGGGATATCTTCTAGACGGAAAAGTGAGTGCCGTCTGGGGGACGCATACCCATGTCCAGACTTCGGATGTACGCGTCCTTCCCAAAGGAACGGGCTTTATCACGGATCTTGGTATGACAGGGCCGATAGAATCCGTTCTGGGGATTGACCCGGAACAGAGCATCGGCAAGTTTATGGGAGATCCGCCTATGCGCTACAACTCCGCATCCGGCCCGTGCAAGCTGGAAGGCTGTGTGTTTGAAATCGACCCGGATACGGGGAAGTGCCTCTCTGCGGAAGGAATCAGACTTACATGAGCAAACTCAGGATTCTTCATACGGCAGACCTGCATATGGATTCTCCGTTTGAATCGCTTTCCGAAGGAAAGGCGGCGATCCGGCGGACAGAGCTGAGGGCGCTGCCGAAAAAGATCGCTGCACTTGCCGTGAAGGAAAAAGTGGATCTGGTGCTGTTGAGCGGGGATCTTCTGGACGGAGAGAGTGTCTATCAGGAGACGGCAGAGGAACTTTCACAGTATCTGCGCAGGATCCCTGCGCCCGTTTTTATCGCACCGGGGAACCATGATTATTACAGCAGCAGTTCGGTCTATGCCAGGATGGATCTTTCAAGCAACATCTATCTGTTTCGAAAGAATACCATCGAGCACTATGATTTCCCGGAGAAAGGATTCCGTGTTTACGGGGCAGCTTTTACGGGGAAGGATGCACCTGCTCTGCTGAGGGGTTTCCACGCGGAACGGACAAAAGGAATGCTCAACCTGATGTGTATCCACGGGGAAGTGGATACACCCATGTCTCCCTATAATCCGATCACAACAGAGGAGATCGCGGAGAGCGGGCTGGATTATCTGGGCCTCGGCCACATACACAAGGCGAGCGGCCTGCAGAGAGCCGGCAATACGCGCTATGCCCAGCCGGGATGCCCGGAGGGCCGCGGCTTTGACGAGCAGGGGAGAAGAACCGTCAATCTCCTGGAATACGACGGCGGTACATGGACTTTGCGTTCCATTCGGATCGCTTCGAGGCTTTATGAGCAGATCACGGTGGATGTTTCCAATACGGATCCGCTTTTTGCAATCCAGATGGCTCTGCCGGACGATACCGTGCGTGATATTTATCGCATTATTCTGAAGGGTGAAACAGAAGCTCCGGTAAATCTGAAACGTCTGTCGGAACAGCTTTCGGAATATTTTTTTGAGGTTCAGCTGAAGGATGAAACCCGGCTGAAAGAGGATGTCTGGGCCAGGGCCGGAAGCGATACCCTGCGGGGGCTGTTTCTCTCGAAGATGAAGAACAGGTTTGATGCTGCCGGATCGCAGGAGGAAAAGAGCAGGATCGAACAGGCCGTGCGTTGGGGAGTGGCAGCGCTTGACAACCGCGAGGAGGTAGTCCGTCATGAAAATCAATAAGCTGACGGCTACTTTCGGCAAGTTCAATAATGAGTCAATATCGTTTCACAGCGGCCTGAATATCATCGAAGCACCGAATGAGAGCGGAAAGTCGACCTGGTGTGCCTTCATTCTGGCAATGTTGTACGGCATCGACAGTTCAGAGCGGACAAAAACCGGGACGCTCCCTGCCAAGCAGCGTTATGCCCCGTGGTCCGGAGCCCCGATGGAGGGCACTGCGGAACTCACGGCGGATAACTGCGATATTACGATCATCCGGTCGACGCGGCTCAAGAATGCCCCGATGAGGGAATTCTCCGCGGTCTATACCGGCACAAGCATTCCGGTTGAAGGGATGAATGCCTCCAATGCAGGTCAGCTTCTGACGGGAGTATCGCGGGATGTTTTTGCCAGGAGCGCCTTTGTCGGGCAGGGGGCAGCTGCCGTGACGGGAAGCCCGGAGATGGAAAAAAGGATTCAGTCCATTTTTTCAACCGGCGAAGAGGAGATCTCCTTTACCGAGGCGAATGACCGCCTGAGTGCCTGGCAGAGAAAACGCAGCTATCGTCAGCAGGGATTTCTTCCGGATGTCGATGTTAAAATCAATGATCTGAGGGAATCCATCGAAAGAGCCGATAAAACCGCAGCCGAGATCAGGGCTGCCGAAGAACAGCTTGACGAGTGCGAAGAAAAATGCAGCGAGCTGGAATCGGATGTCATCCGGGCAAGAAAAGAGCGCCGGAAGCAGATGTTCCGTGATATAGACGCAGCCCGCGCGGAAGCAAGGCTGCTTGCCGAAGAACAGAATGCAGCGCTTGAAGAGCTGAATGACAGACGAAACGACCTCCGGGAAAGCCTTTTCGGCAGGAGAAGCGCTGACTCTGTCGAGGCGGAAGCGGAAAAGGACCTCTCCAGGCTGGAAGAGCTCAGCACGGAAAAGAAACCAAGCATCCTGTGGCTGCCGGCTTTGCTGTGTTTTCTGCTTGCGCTCGCGGGAGCGGTTGTTTACCAGCAGGTGTTCACCCATATCGCGGTCATCATCGCGGCGGCTGTTTTCTGCCTGCTTGCGCTGGTTTGTCTGGGGCTTTATATTCGACAGCGATCGGAACTGTTGGAAGCACAGGAAGAAATGCAGGCGATCCTGCGAAAATACAAAGCGGATAATGCAGAGGATATCGTCCTGAAGCTCGACGAGCACCATGCACGGTGTGTTGCCGCACACAAGGCGGAAGAAAAAGAAAAAAAGGCTTCGGCAGCAGCTGACGAAGCCTATGAACGTTTGACAAATCTGGAAGCAAGAGCATCGGAAGATACCGACAGTGCGTCCGGCAGCACAGCCGAGGCGGACTTTGTGCGGGAACTTGCCGGGATGAGAAAACAGGCGGTTGCCCTTTCTTCCAAAATCTCTACGGACAAGGGCAAGCTTGCGGTAACGGGAGACCCCGTGGTGATGAGAAGCGAGCTTGCACGGCTGGAACAAGAGCGTCTGCAGCTGCAGGAAGAGCTGGAAGCAATTGCTCTTGCAAAAACCGCGCTGAAAGAAGCGGATGACGAGATCCAGAGCAGATTTTCTCCGGAGCTGGGGAGAGTCGCCGCTGAATATATGTCTTTTGTAACGGGAGGACGGTATGAAGGGATCCTCCTGAACCGCGACTTCTCGGCGATGACGAAGACGACAGACGATGCCGTGGCGCGAAAATCGGAATATCTCAGCGCCGGGACGATCGATCTGCTTTATCTTGCCGTGCGGCTGGCAGTGTGCGAACTTGCCCTGCCGGAAGGGGAAACCTGCCCGCTTATTATCGATGATGCGCTTGTGAATATGGATGACACCCGCTATGAACAGGCGATCAAACTGCTTGGGGAAATCGCAAAAGAAAGGCAGGTAATTCTGTTTACCTGCCGGAGATGAAGTTTATTGTAGCTTCGTAATAAGTGCTTACCAGACGCTCGCGAAGATAACATATAACCACGATTTCGGTGCTCTCTCGCGAGCTGAATGCGGGACTGCGTAATTGCGATCAGATATACAGTGCCTGTATTACAGGTTCAGAAAGATCGAGTCATCGTTTTCAATCCAGTCGGATACCGGGATGGTCCGGTATTCCAAAGGCGCTGTCCGGATGACCACGGTTTCAATTCCGGCGTTGATGATCTGCCGCTTGCACATCGAGCAGGACATTGCATCCTTCAGCAGCTCGTTCGTTTTTGCATCGCGGCCGACCAGGTAGAGGGTTGCGCCGATCATATCCCGCCTGGAAGCGGAAATGATGGCATTGGCTTCCGCATGGACGCTTCTGCACAGTTCATAACGCTCGCCGGAAGGTATTTTCAGCGTTTCGCGGGTGCATACGCCGAGGTCGGAACAGTTCTTGCGGCCGCGCGGAGCGCCGTTGTATCCGGTGGAAATGATCTCGTCATTCCGTACGATAATCGCCCCGTATTTCCGCCTTAAGCAGGTGGAGCGCACCAGAACGGAATCGGCAATATCAAGATAATAGTTTTGTTTACTGGTTCTGCTGTCCAAAACGGTCACCTCTTTTTCTTCAATAGAATTATTATATCTGTGCGGTGGCCGATTGTCAAACCATAATCTGCCGATCGCCCGGCAGAAGAGAGAAAACAGTGGCTTTTTATGTCCCGGAGTGGTAAAATCACTTTATGAACAGACGAAATTATCAAAAGGAACTGGAAAAAATCATCAGCCGGTGCGGAGAACGGCAGCCGACGGTTTTGCTCCACAGCTGCTGCGGCCCGTGCTCCAGCAGCGTTCTGGAATATCTGACGCAGTTTTTTCAGGTGACGATCCTGTGGTATAATCCGAACCTGTATCCGGAGGATGAATACGTCCGGCGGCTTGAGACACAGAAGGAACTGCTCGAAAAGATGGGGCTTGCCGAAAAGGTGCATTTGCTGACGGAGCCGTGGAAAAGCGAAGAATACTACGGTGCCGTGGCGGGCTGTGAAGAAGAGCCCGAGGGCGGGAAGCGCTGTGAAAAGTGCTTTCGGCTTCGGCTGGAGGAGTGCGCGAGAATCGCGAAGCTGCACGGGTTTGATTACTTCTGCTCCACGCTTACGGTTTCGAGGCACAAAAACGCCGTGCTGATCAACACCATCGGGGAAGCGGCGGCGCAAAAAGCCGGGATATCCTGGCTCCCGTCCGACTTTAAAAAGCGGGACGGGGAAAACAGATCTGTTGAGCTGAGCGAGAAGTACGGGATTTACAGGCAGGTCTACTGCGGATGTGAGTTCTCCCTCCGGGCGAGGCAGCAGCCGAAAAGGGAGATACCGGCAGAACAGGAAGGGACAGGAAGTGAATGATATGACAATTGAGTTATCGGCTTTTTTTCACAGGCTGGCTGAAAAATGGAAGCTTTTGTTGTGCTGCATGCTGATCGGCGCAGTGCTGCTGGGAAGCTACGGCTATAAAAATGCCGTGCAGACGTATGCAAATGCCCAAGCCCGGCATGACAGCTATGCCGAAGCAGCTGAAAATCTGCCCGGATATTTTACCGAAGACCTTTACAATGCCCGGGAAAGTGTGGGAGATCCGAAACGGATCGCTTTTGCGGAAGCCTTTGCGGGCCTTTACAGGAGCTTCATCAGTCAGTACGGCGGGGAGAACATGTTTTCTCCCGATACGGAAAACCTGCAGGCCTATATGATGTTTCTGGATTCCTATAAAGACGTGCTCTCCGTCATGAGCGGCCCGGAAAGGAATTATTTTGAAATTCTTGCCTCGCTGGATCTGGAGAACGCCGGTTCGGGCCATCCGGAGGTCGGTGATTTCACGGCTCAGGCCCCGTCCGTCATACAGGTGAAATGGGTCGGCATCGGGCTGTTCCTCGGCCTTCTGGCAGGGTGCTTTCTGGCTGCGGTTTCCTGGAAACCGGCGAGGAAAGAATAATACGGGAGAGAGCAATGTATAAAAAAATCATCAAACGCCTTCTGGATATCATTCTGTCCCTGATCGGGCTGATCGTTACGGCGATCCCCATGGCAATCGTCGCACTGGTGATCAAACGGGAGGATCCCGGTCCCGCTGTTTTTAAACAGAAACGGTTCGGGATTCATAAATCGTTCTTCACCCTTTATAAATTCCGGAGCATGAAGCTGTCGACGCCCCATGATGTGCCGACGCATCAGCTCGAAAATCCGGATCAGTATCTTCTGAAAAGCGGAAAGTTTATCCGAAAGTTCAGCCTGGATGAGCTGCCGCAGCTGCTGAATATTTTCAAGGGGGATATGAGCGTGGTCGGCCCGCGCCCCGCACTGTGGAACCAGGACGATCTGATAGCCGAAAGGGATAAATACGGCGCAAATGACGTAAAGCCGGGGCTTACCGGGTGGGCGCAGATCAACGGGCGTGACGAGCTGGAGATCCCGGTGAAGGCAAAGCTTGACGGAGAATATGCGCAGAAGCAGAGTTTTCTTTTGACTGCCGCTGCTTTTTCGGGACGTTTCTGAAAGTCCTGAAGCATGAAGGCGTGGTGGAAGGCGGAACCGGAGAACTGGCGAAAACGGAAAAGGAAAAGTAAGCAGGAAAGAGAAGGGAAGTCATTATGCGGACAAGTAAATACGCAATCTATGAGTTTCTTCTCTTCCATTTTTTTGTGGTTTTTTACTGGCTGTCCTTTCCGCAGAAAGACAGCTGGGCGGTTACCGGGCTTCTGTTTCTGATGATCGCGGTTCTCCTCATCCTGGAGTACCTGCGGACAAGGATTTTTGTTTCGCCGCTGTTTTTCTGGATTGCCTTCTGGCTGGGAGCCATTGCGCTTGGCCGGATGTTCCTGACAGAAGCCTATCCGCTCCATCAGGAATGGTCGGAGCCTCTCCTGCGCCTGGTGCTTGCAAACACAGTGGTTTTTTACTGGGCCTTTCTTCTGGGCGAACGCGGAAAAGGGGATGCTGCATGCCTTCCGGCAGATGCAGGGACGCGACCGATCCGGGTTTTCGGCAGAGATCTTGCGGACTTGGTGCTCGTCATGCTGGCGCTTGCTTCCGTCGCTTTTATCGTGAATGTTCTGTACATGGGAGTGGTTCCGCAGCTTTCGGGTGATGCAAATGCAACACGCGGGTCTTTTATAGCAACGAGGTATTACCGGATCGTCAGCCTGATGCGTTTTTCTCTGCTTTTTGTTCCGCCTGCGATCAGAGATACGGATTCCAAGGAAAAGAAGGTCTGTCTTGTTGTCCTGACGGGGATCTATCTTTTCGAGGAAATGCTGAGCGGGTGGAGAGGGTTTACGCTTCAGGCAATCATTCTTTTGGCAACTTCCTATTTTTTATTCTCCGATATTACGGATACGAAGATACGGCGGAGGAATCTTCTGGTTGCACTTCTGGCCGGGTTGGCGGTTATCGCATTTATCGTTTATGTTACGGTTACGCGGGACAGCACGTTTGATTCTTTTGAGAGAAGGGTCAGATACGCGATTGAAAACTTCTATCTGTATGTGGCGCCGAACTTCCTGAACTTTCAGACGGCGATGCAGAAGGTCCAACCGAAGGGGTACCTCCTTTACACGGTGGAAGCTTTCTGGGGCTTTTTTCGAAACCCGTGGGAAATTCCCCAGTATGTGTATGCGGATATTGAGTATAATATCGGCGCTTATAATGTCTGCACCTATCTTCTGGAACCGTTTTGCGACCTCGGGCTTTCCGGGACGCTTCTCTGGTCGGCAGTTATTGCATTTTTCTCCGGAGAAGCATTCGGCAGATGCAGGAGAAATCCTTCCGGTTTTTGGCTTGTGCTGCTCGGCATCATGAATATCACGATTTTTTATCTTCACAACAACTTTTTCCTGCGTTCGACGTCGCTCCTGTTATGGCTGGCCGCAGGGGGAGTTATCAGCTTGTTAAGTACCGAAAAAAGGGAATAGAGTATCATGGCAGGAAAATCCTACAAGAAGAATATCATCTATAATTCCGTTTATCGGTGTGTTGTGGTGATTATGCCCCTCATCACGTCTCCCTACCTGACAAGAGTTCTCGGGGCTGAAAAACTTGGGATTTATTCCTCTGCCAATGCCTTTGCCACCTATTTTGTTATTTTTACGCTTCTCGGAGTCAATGATTACGGGAACCGGACGATTGCGCAGGTCCGCGGGGACAGGGACAGGCTCTCCGATCATTTCTGGCAGATCTATTATCTGCAGTTTTTCCTGACGTTCCTGCTGCTCGCGGTCTATCTGATCAGCATTTCTGTCCACAGGAAGCATTTCAATATCCAGCTGATCCTTGCCATCTATGTTCTCTCTTCGGTGTTTGAGATCAACTGGTTTGCATTCGGGCTTGAGGAATTCAAACTGACCAGCATCCGCAGCATTATCACCCGGATCGGAATTGTCATCTGTATTTTCCTCTTTGTCAGGAAGCCGACGGATCTGTGGAAATATACGCTGATTATTACCGGCGGCAACCTGATTTCCCTGATCATCATTCTTCCCCTGATTACCCGGTATACGGATTTCCGGAAACCGAATTTCCGGAAAATTGTTTCCCATATCCGGCCGAATATCATTCTGTTCCTCCCGATCATTGCGACGAGCGTCTATCAGTATCTCAGCAAGATCATGCTGGATTCCTGGTCGACAGAAGCAGAGGTGGGGTTCTATCAGAATGCGGAAAACATTGTTATTCTGCCTTCTTTCATTACAACTGCTATAGAGACGGTTCTGATGCCGTATGCGTCCAACCTCGTGGCAAAAGGGGATAATGATGAGGCGCTGTTCCGCTCCACCCTGAAATATACCTCCATTATGAGCATCGCTATGGCATTCGGAATGTTTGCCATCGCCGGGGACTTTATCCCGTGGTATCTGGGGAGCGGATTTGAACGGTCAGCCACCCTGGTGATGCTGATGGCACCGATCGTGTTTTTCAACAGTTTCTCTACGGTGATGCGGTATCAGTACATTATTCCGCATGAAATGGACACGGCAAATCTGATCGCCATGTTCAGTGGTGCGGGAGCGGATATTCTCCTGAATTTCATTCTGATCCCGCGTTTCGGGGCGGCGGGGGCAGCAATAGCAACGGTGGCTGCCTATCTTGTGATCCTGTTGATTCAGGCCTTTGTCATCAGCAGAAGAATGGAGTTTTTCTCCGCGGTCAGGTCTTTTCTGCCCAGTGTGCTGTTCGGCATTGTGATGGTGTTCTGCGTCAGATTCATCTCCGGGTTCTCTCTTAATATTATCCTGAAAATAGGGATCGAGCTGATCGTCGGAGCGGCAGTTTTCCTCGTGTGCACTTTTGTCTGGCTGCTGAAGACGGGAGATCCTGTTTTTGCCAACCTGTTTACCGATCTGAAGCGGAAGCTAAAGGGTTGATTCTGATCACTTATCCGGGGGAAATAACGTGCGAAAGAAAAATGCGGTTATTGTCATAGAAGTTGCAAACAGGGAGCTGGATAACGCCCTGCTGTTGAAAGCCGAGCTGGAAAAACGGGGCTATATCGTCAGCATCATGAGCAAAACGGAACAGCTCCGGTTTCAGGAGACGGATATTCTGATTACGCCGAACTGTTATATCAAAGCGAATTATGATTTTTACCGTTACCGTTTCAACTGCAAAAGCGGCAGGATTGTAAATCTCCAGTATGAGCAGGTTCTCTCTCCCATTGAGGAGGACAATGAGCTGTACAGTCTGGATCCTGTGACCAAAGAGATCACGAATATCTGCTGGGGCAGGCATACGGTGGATCGGCTGAGAAGAAAAGACGTCAGGCCGGAACTGCTGCCGGTCACGGGAGCGATCCAGCTTGATACGACACGTCCGCAGTTTGACGATTACTGGAAAAGCAGAGACGAGATCGCAAAAGAATTCAATCTCCCGACGGACAAAAAGTGGATTCTCTATATTTCGAGTTTTGCCTGCTTTATCGGCAGCAAAATAAACGAAGTTCAGAAAGAAACACACACAGAGGATAATGTGGAGCGCTTTGCGGTCGTAACGGATCTCTCCCAGAAAGCAACTTTGTCGTGGTTTGACCGATTCCTTGCGGAGAGAGACGATTATGTTGTTATTTACAGGCCGCATCCGGTTGAACTCAGCAGCCCGCAGGTTCAGGAGGTAGTCGGAAAGCATCCCGAAAGCTTTCGCTGTATTCAGGATTATGAGGTGAAGCAGTGGCTGAAGGTGGCGGACATCCCCTGCACCTGGCTCAGCACGGCGATTTCCGAGAGCTACTTTGTCGGGAAGAATTGTCTCGTTTTTCGCCCCTGTGAAATCTCGGCGGATGTCGACTGCGTTTTGTATGAAGGCGTTCGGGCAGCGGAGGACTATGAATCTTTCCGGGCACAGATCCTCGGATACAACCCCGGTTTGGAGGCTTTTCCGATTGATCGGAACCTGATTGAGTATTATTATGATTTCAGCGCGGAACCGGCTTACCGGAAGATTGCCGATGTGGTTGACGGACCTCTGCCGGAGGCGGGCGATCTGGAAACCTATGAAAAGGATCGTATTAAATATCTCCTCAGCAACCATCTGCCGCTGAAATTATCGGTAAAAAAGGCATACAGGGGATGGTACCGGCTGACCGGAAGAAAAATCAGAAACAGACGATTCCGGGAGAAATTCTTTGTGGAAGAATGGGAAAAGACGGTTGATAACCGGATCAACAACAGCCGGGGCATTCAGCTGAAGGAGCAGAAGTTTAAAGAAATAATAGAAAGAGAAGAGTAATTGAAATGAGCAAAATCCTCGTTACGGGAGCAGGCGGATTTATCGGCAGCCATCTGACGGAACTCCTCGTTGCAAAGGGGCACGATGTCAGGGCATTTGTCCATTATAATTCTCTGGGAACCTGGGGATGGATCGATTCCTTCCCGCAGGACGTAAAAGACAGCATTGAGATTTTCTCCGGCGATATTCGGGATCCGAACGGTGTGCGGGATGCCATGCGGGGCTGTGAGGCAGTTTTCCATCTCGCGGCATTGATTGCCATTCCCTTCAGCTACCATTCTCCGGATACCTATGTTGATACCAACGTGAAGGGAACTCTCAACGTGCTGCAGGCAGCGAGGGACCTGGATGTCTCCCGTGTGCTTGTCACCTCCACGTCGGAAGTATACGGTACCGCCCAGTATGTTCCTATCGACGAGAAGCATCCGTACCAGGGCCAGTCACCGTATTCCGCCACGAAGATCGGAGCGGACAGATTGGCTGAGGCTTTTTACAGGAGTTTCGATCTCCCGGTGACGATCGTCCGGCCGTTCAATACTTACGGGCCGCGGCAGTCAGCTCGCGCCGTGATCCCGACGATCATTACGCAGCTCCTCGCCGGAAAACAGGAGGTCCGCCTTGGCGCCCTGTCACCGACGAGAGACTTTAATTTTGTCCGGGATACCGCAAACGGGTTTTACTGTATCTATCGCTCGGACAGGACCGTCGGGCAGGAGATCAACATTGCAACGCAGAGAGAGATATCGATAGGCGATCTTGCCAATGAGCTGATCCGCCAGATCAATCCGGAAGCAAAAATCGTCTGTGAAGAACAGCGCCTGCGCCCGGAAAAGAGTGAAGTGAACCGGTTGCTCGGCTGTAATGAAAAGATCCTGCGCCTTACCGACTGGAAACCGCAGGTTTCCTTTGAAGACGGGCTGACGGAAACGATCTCTTTCCTTCGCGAGAATCTTGACCGGTACAGACCCGACCTCTACAATCTGTAAGGAGAGCGATATGAGATACTGCAAAAAATGCGTTATGCCTGACACCAGGCCGGGCATTACGTTCAATGAAGAAGGCATTTGCTCCGGCTGTCAGTCATTCGAGAGAAGAAAAGAGATCGACTGGGATGCAAGATGGAAAGAGCTGGAGGCCATCTGCGATAAATACCGTGGCATGAACGGGGATGGGTATGACTGCGCCATCGCAGTCTCCGGCGGGAAGGACTCCCATTATCAGGTTCACCTGATGAAGGAAGTCATGCATATGAACCCGATCCTCTTCAGCGTGGAAGACAATTTCCCGATGACGGAAGCGGGCAAGCATAACATCCGCAATATATCGGAGGAATTCGGCTGCAATATCATCAGCATGAAACCGGACATCCGGGCCCAGAAAAAGCTGATGCGCTATATGTTCGAGGAATACGGGAAGCCGACCTGGTATGTCGACCGGCTGATCTACACCTATCCTCTCTACATGGCAGCCAAGTTCAACACCCCTTTGCTGGTTTACGGGGAAAATGTGAGCTATGAATACGGCGGAGAAGGCAGAAAAGAAACGTATTCTGCAAAGGAACAGCTCAACAACGGGGTCGCTTCCGGGGTGGACGAGGCGGAACTGATTGAGAAGGCAGGGGTGACGGCGAAAGACCTTTCCCTGACACGGGCACCGGAGCAGAGTGTTCTGGATTCTCTCGACCCGATTTATATTTCCTACTTTGTACCCTGGAACAGCGTAAAGAATGCGGTATTTGCCAAATCAAGAGGTTTTCATGACCTGACTCACGAATGGCGCAGAACTCTCTGCATCGAAGATTTTGACCAGGTAGACAGCCGGGCTTATCTGGTGCACCCCTGGCTGAAGTATCCAAAATTCGGGCATACCAGTGCGACGGATTATGCATCCCGCTTTGTGCGCTACGGCCTGATCGACCGTGAGACAGCCGTCCGGCTCGTTAAAGAGCATGACAGCAAGCTCGATCCTCTCTGCGTGAGAGACTTCTGTGAGTTCTGCGGTTATTCAGAATCAGAATTCTGGGCAATCGTGGACAAGTTTTACAATCGAGAGATTTTTGAAAAGAATGCTCTCGAGGAGTGGGTTTTGAAGCATCCCGTCTGGGAGGCATAATTGTTGCTGACTGGTGCAGCTGTGCACTATTCAAAAGAAGTGGAGGCGGCCATTATGGATAATATGAACTTGATCATCGATCTTCAGACAAGTGTATGCGACGCCATGCGCATTATAGACAGAAGCGATCTGAAAATTCTTTTTATCGCGGATGGAAAACAGCTCGTCGGGTCCTTGACCGATGGTGATATCCGTCGCTTCCTTTTCAACGGCGGAACGCTGAATGACAAAGCGGAGAAAGCGGCCAACCATAAGCCCCGGACAGCGAGAAGTCGAAAACATGCATCCGAATTATATAATCGCCAGTATTATATCGCGATTCCCGTTCTGGACAGCCACGGCAATATTCTTGATATTTATGTCGGGGAAGAAGTTCCGCAAAAGGAGCCGAAGCAGCTTCATGTGCCGGTCGTAATCAATGCGGGCGGCAAAGGGACAAGGCTTGATCCGTTTACAAGGGTTCTCCCCAAACCGCTGATTCCCGTAGGAGAACTCCCGATTATCGAACAGATCATGCAGCAGTATCAGAAACTCGGCTGTGACGATTTCAGCGTCATTGTTAATTATAAAAAGGAACTGATCAAAACCTATTTCCGGGAGAATGAAAGCCAGTACAAGGTTACTTGGTATGACGAGACAGTCCCTCTCGGGACCGGCGGAGGTCTCAGCCTGCTCAAAGGGAAGCTTGAAAGCACGTTTTTCTTTACAAGCTGTGACACTTTGTTGCTTTCTGATTATGAGAGTATGCTGAGATTCCATCGCGAAAACGGGAATGCGGTCACGATGATCTGTGCATGGAAGAATGTTACTATCCCGTACGGAATCGTGGAAATGGGAAAAAACGGTGCGATTGAACAGATGCGTGAAAAACCGGAGCTGTCTTTCCTGACCAATACAAGCATCTATATCGTGGAACCTGAGGTCGTGGAAGAAATCCCGGATAATACGCCGATTACCTTCCCGGAAGTCATTCAGGCTCAGTTAAATCGCGGCAAAAAGGCGGCGGCTTTTCCGGTCAGTGAGAGTGAGTGGCTGGATATGGGGCAGCTGTCCGAGCTTGAAAAGATGAGAGAAAGGCTGTACGGAAGATGAAAAATATTGCAATAATTCCTGCCCGCAGCGGGTCGAAAGGTCTGCCGGATAAAAATATCAGGCTGGTGAACGGGAAGCCGCTGCTTGCCTATACCATAGAAGCGGCACTGGAATCAGGCTGCTTTGATACCGTCCATGTTTCGACGGATTCCGAACGGTACGCGGAAATTGCCAGAGAGTTCGGAGCCGATGTCCCGTTTCTGAGAAGTCCTGAACTGGCAACTGACACTGCCTCAACCTGGGATGTGGTGCGGGAAGTACTTGCCCGATACGCAGAGCTCGGCAGGCAATTTGACACCATGATGCTTATGCAGCCGACGACACCGCTTCGAACCGGTGAGGATGTGAAGGCAGCTTATGCCCTGTTACAGGAGAAACAGGCGAAATCCGTTATTGCTGTCTGTGAGGTGGATCATTCTCCGCTGTGGTGCGATACTATTCCGGACAGCGGAAGTATGAAAGGATTCGGCCGAAAAGACCTTGCCTGGGTCAATCGTCAGGATCTGAGACCGTATTATCGGGTCAACGGGGCAATTTACCTGCTCAGTGTTGACGGGATTGCGATTTCTCCGGATGATGATATCTACGAGGACAACTGCTATGCCCTGTTTATGGATCGGAAAAAGAGCGTTGATATCGACAGCGAGGATGATCTCGCACTGGTTGAGTTTCTTCTTGCAAGGAGAAATCGGGGATGAACAAACGCATTACAATTATCGCGGAAGCTGGCGTAAACTATAACGGAGATATCAGAATCGCCAAGGAAATGGTAAAGGCGGCAGCAGCTTCAGGAGCTGATTTTGTCAAATTCCAGACCGGGGTCCCGAAGTTTGATGTTTCTGTTTTTGCGGAAAAAGCAGAATATCAGAAGGCAAATACCGGAGACTCTTCCGGAGCGGAAAGCCAGCTGGAGATGTGCTCCAAGCTAATGCTCCCGTTTGAAGTGTATCCGGAGCTGATCGCCTGCTGCAAGGAAAACCATATAAAGTTTCTTTCCTCGCCGTTTGATCCTCCATGTGCGAAGTTTCTACATGAGATGGGGATGCATCTCTGGAAAATCCCTTCCGGCGAGATCACGCATTTCCCGATGCTGAAGCTGATAGCCTCTTACGGGGAACCGATTATTATGTCAACCGGAATGGCGACAATGGAAGAAATCGAAACAACGCTCGATTATCTCCGTAAAAACGGTGCAGGAGAGATCACACTTCTCCATTGCAACTCGGAATATCCGACGCCCTATCCCGATGCCAACATCCGTGCCATGTTTGCCCTCAAAGAGCGGTTCGGGCTGGAAGTCGGATACTCGGACCATACGCTTGGAATCGAAGTTCCGATTGCTGCAGCTGCACTGGGGGCTGTGGTAATAGAGAAACATTTTACGCTTGACAGAACGATGGAAGGCCCTGACCAGGTCTCCAGCATTGAACCGGATGAACTCAAAAAGCTCGTGGAATCCATCCGCCATGTGGAGGATGCCCTCGGCTCCGGGATCAAAGTCCCGACGGAGTCAGAGCGAAAGAACATAAACGTGGTTCGCAAGAGTATTGTTGCCTCGCGCGCCATCAGCAAGGGGGAGATCTTTACAGAGAATAACCTGGCCTGTAAGCGGCCGGGGGGAGGGATTTCTCCCATGGAATGGGATCATGTGATCGGATTGACTGCGGTGAGGGATTTTGCCCCGGACGAAAAGATCGAACTGTAAAGGAGTTTTTGGAATGGTTAATCCAAAGGGTGAGTATTACGGAAAAAGGCTTCTGTTTGTCGGTGCGTCGGGGCATTTTGAACCTGCTGTAAAGAAAGCGCAGGAGATGGGCGCCTATGCAATCGTCATCAACAACAATCCAAATGCGAAAGCAAAGCAGTATGCCGACCTTGCCGCGGATGTCGATACCTATGTGGTAGATGATATTGTCCGTTTTGCACGGGAACAAAAGGTCGATGGGCTGTTTACTTCCTGGAATGACATGAATCTCTTTCATACACAGGAAGCAGCCGATCAGCTCGGACTCCCGTTTTTTGCCACGCGGGAGCAGCTGGATGCACTTGTTTTCAAATATGATTTCAAAGTAACCTGCAGAAAATACGGGGTTCCGGTTACGCCGGAATATTATGTAGGCGGAAATCTGACAGAAGAAGACGTCGCCCGCTTTCAGTATCCTGTGATCTTCAAGCCGATAGATTCAGGAGGAACAAGGGGGATGACGGTCCTGCACTCAGCGGAAGGGGTATGGGAGGCTTATGAAAAAGCTCTCGCACCGTCTGCTGCAAAAAAGGTCGTCGTAGAGAAATATCTTCGAAACGGGCATCTCGTTGTTTTTGACCTTGCCATTCAGAACGACAAGGTATATCTCGCCTGTGCGATGGATCGCTGCATTGTCCGTACTTCAGAGAGTGCAGTTCCTCTTGCCATTTCTTATATGTATCCTTCCAAATATATCGATGTGATCGAAGAACAGGTGATGCAGCCCATTACGGATATGATTCATGGGCTGGGCATCCATAACGGCATTATCTCATTTGACGGAATGATCAGTGAGGGCAAGCTGTACATGATTGAAACGCAGTTCCGTTGGGGGGGCACGCACTTCTATAAGTTTGTGGAGCAGGAATGTGGTGTCGATCTGCTTGCGATGATGATCGATTATGCCCTCACCGGGAAGTATAACCGTTACGATTTTGAGGGTAAAGTGGACGCACATTTCAAACGACATTATGCTTGCCAGAACCTTCAGGCCTGGCCGGGCCGTATCCGGGAAGTGCGTGATACGGACAAGGTCCTGGCGATGGAGGGAGTAGACTGGATTGTCCAGATCAAGAATCTCGGAGATGTAGTTCCGGATGATGGATCGACAGCTGAGAATTTTGCCAAAATAGGCCTCTCGGCGAATACCGAAAAAGAAATCTATCACCTGATGGATGCAGTGCAGAAGACGCTGGTTGTACTGGATGACAAGGGCAACAATCTGATCAAGCAGAATGTTCCTGTGGAACTTCTGGAGTAACGAAATGGTCTGTGACTATCACCTTCATTCAGAGTTTTCCTTTGATTCGTCGGAGAAAATTGAAAATATCTGCGAAAAAGCCGTTCAGGTCGGTATTCGTGAAATCGCATTGACCGATCATGCAGAGTTTCCGCTTCGGGAAGCTGCCCCTTGGCCTGATTTTTCAGAGCGGGACGCCGTGATAACGGCATGTCGGGAAAAATACGGGGCAATTCTGGCAATCCGTTCCGGAGTCGAGACGGGACAGCCCTGGCGGGATCCGGAGCTCGAAAAAGAACTGATGAAAGCAGATCCGGACTTTGTTATAGCTTCCGTTCATGAACTGGACGGATACTCCGATCCGCATATGTTCCCTTTTACAAAAGAGAATGTAAAAGACTTTATATATTCGTATCTGGCGCAGATGACGCAGCTGGCTTCTCTTTGTGATTACGACGTCATCGGACATGTGACATATCTGTTCCGGTTTATCCCGGAAGTGTTGACAGCAGAGTTTCCTCCGGAATCTTTTCAGGACGGGTATGAGACACTGTTTAAAGCTGTAATTGCAAGGGGAAAAGGGCTGGAAGTCAACTGCAGCGGGCTGCGCATGGCCTCAATCGGGAAAACAATGCCTTCAGCAGCACTGTTAAAGAAGTATAGGGAGCTTGGCGGAGAGATCGTGACGGTTGGTTCTGACGGGCATTCGTGCCGAAGTGCTTTTTCCGGTCTTGAAGCCGGGTATGAGGTGCTGAGAGAAGCAGGGTTTTCCTATGCAACTTCCTTCCTGAAGCGTACGCCGTCTTTCTATAAACTATAATGCAGGAGCTGAGGTTATGAAAAAACTGACTGTCCTCACCGGTACGAGGGCTGATTTCGGTCTCCTTTCACCAATAATAAAGAAACTGCGGGCATATCCTGATCTGGATGTCCGTCTCGCAGTTACGGGGGCCCATCTCTCTCCGGAGTTTGGTATGACGGTTTCGGAAATCGAAGCGGAAGGAATTCCGGTAGACAAAAAGCTGGAGATCCTTCTCTCCGCAGATACACCGGCATCTATCTCCAAATCCATGGGGCTGGCTATGATCGGGTTTGCCGATTATTTTTCGGAATCGGCGCCGGATGCCCTGCTCGTCCTCGGGGACAGATATGAAACGCTGGCAGCCGCATGCGCAGGGGTGAACGCAAGGATTCCGATTTTTCATCTCTATGGCGGGGAGACAACGGAAGGCGCTGTGGATGAAGGTTTTCGCCATGCACTTACGAAGCTTTCCTGTGTTCATTTTGTTGCCAATGCGGAATTCCGCAGGCGGGTGATCCAGCTTGGAGAAGCACCGGAAAGGGTGTTCCAGGTTGGTGCTATGGGTCCGGAGAATGCGATCCACATGCCAAAGCTCTCCCAGGCAGAGCTGGAAGAGAGCCTTGGCTGTTCTCTCGGAGAGCAATATGCGGTGCTGACGTTCCATCCGGTTACACTGGAACGGAACACGGCTCAGCAGCAGGCGGAAGAGCTGGTGAAAGCGCTCTCTCAGTTTCCGGAAATCTCTTTTTTATGTACAAAAGCAAACGCAGATGCCGATGGCCGGGTGATTAATACAGTGCTGGAGGAGTACACTGCTGAAAGGGAAAATGTCTTTCTCTTTGACTCGCTGGGTGCGAAGCGCTATCTCAGCGCCTTAAGCCATGCACTGTTTGCAATCGGGAATTCCTCGAGCGGGCTTGCCGAGGTTCCGTGTTTCCATATTCCGACGGTCAACATCGGGGACAGGCAGAAAGGCCGGATGCAGGGCGACAGTATCCTCAACTGTGATCCCTGTGCGGAGAGTATTGCAGAAGCCATCCGGACGGCTCTTTCTCCCGCATTCCGGGAAATCGCACGTCAGGCATGCAACCCCTATGGGGACGGAAATGCTTCCGGGAAGATAGCGGAAGTTGTGCATGACCAGCTCATTCATGATAAGCTGGTTTTAAAGAAGACGTTTTATGATCTGAAGTAAGGGATTATCCATGAAGATTCTTGTAGCAACAGGCTCTTTCAAAGATGTATTCAGCCCTCTCGAGGCAGCTGATGTACTCTGCAATGCCCTGGACAGGAAAAAGAATGAAGTATCCATGGTGCCGTTTTGTGACGGCGGAGAGTACACCTTTGAAGTGCTGCAGCACTGTTTCGATTATAGAGAACAAAAGGTAGAGCCTGTTGTGCATCCGTCCGGAAAGCAGGTTGCTTCCCATTACCTGATGCAGGGAAACGAAGCACATCTTGTCTCCTCCTGTATTCTGAGGCTCTTTCCGCAGGAGGATGCATTAAAGAATCCGCTTGCCCTGACGGATTACGGATTCGGGCAGCTGATAGCGGAGGCTTTGCAGCGAGGGTGTACCAGACTGACGCTTTATCTTGGTGGGACGTCTACCGTATGCTGCGGGATGGGTACCATTCAGGCATTAGGTGCAAAACTGTTTGATGCAGAAGGAAAACGGATCGATGCTCCCTGCACAGGAGCGGACCTGATCCGGATCTCCCGTATTGAACCTCCGGATATGGATTTCTCCGGGATCGAGCTTCATATTGTGGCAGACGGGAACTC
>JAFQZI010000105.1 GCA_017406005.1 Oscillospiraceae bacterium
CCTCCTAATCTTCTTTCGATTACATTATAACAGTATTTTTAAAGTGTCAATAGGCCAGTTTGTGTTTGCGTTTATTCATTTTACAACTCATGAAAATATAAGAAACGAAGAAAAGCAGCTCATGAAAATATTGACATGACAGGCATTATGATTTAAAATTCTAAAACTGTACAGCGATGTACCATATTAAAGAAAGGAAGATCCAGAACTATGAAAAAATTCCTGGCCTTACTTCTTGCAGCTCTGATGGTCCTCTCCATGACGGCCATCGCCTCCGCTGACGGTTTCTCCGGCAGCTATCTGATGGGCACCGGCTCCGCCACCGGCAACTACTACAACTTCGGCAACGCCTTGTGCACCGTTGTCAACCAGATCACCGGCGCCAACCTCACCGTTAACGCCACCGGCGGCTCCACCGAGAACGCCCGTCTGCTGGGTGCCGGCGAGAACGAGTTCGCCCTGATCCAGTCCGACGTCTTCAGCTATGCTCACCAGGGCGTTGAGCTGTTTGAAGGCAACCCGGTGACCAACTTCCAGGCCATCACCTCCTGCTATCCCGAGATGGTCCAGATCATCGTCCGCAAGGACAGCGGCATCGAGAGCGTTGCTGACATGGCCGGCAAGAGAATCGCTGTCGGCGCTGTCGGCTCCGGCTACGAAGTTGCTGCCCGCCAGATCCTCGCAGTCTACGGTATGAGCTATGATGACATCAACGAGACCTTCTGCGACCAGGCCACCGCGAAGAACGGCGTGCAGGATGGTACCTTCGATGCCATGTTCATGTGCTCCGGCTATCCCAACGGCAATGTCACAGAGCTGTCTCTGACCGGCAAGATCGAAGTCCTGACCATCGACCAGGAGCACCTCGATATGCTGGTTGAGAAGTATCCCTTCTACTCCGTCTTCACCACAGAGACCGACGAATATAATCTCGGCCATGAGATCACCAGCGTCGCCGTCATGAGCATGATGGTCTGCCTGGACTCCTTCACCGAGGACGAGATCTATGACCTGACCAAGACCATCTACGAGAACCTCAGCGAGATCCAGGAGATCAACGCCAAGGCCAAGTACATGAGCCTTGAGGGCGCCCTCTCCGGTATCCCCAGCGACCTGCATCCCGGTGCCGCCCGCTACTATATCGAGCAGGGCATCGAGATCCCCGACTATCTGAAGTAAGACACAGCGCGAAAATCTGACGCGCAATCCCTGAAAACCATTGTGCCGGTCAGGCAGGGCACGACTGCCCTGCCTGACCGTTTTCCACAGGATCGGAAGGAGAACACACATGGCTTTATTCAAGAAAAAGAAAGTCGATCCCGAAGAGATCGACCTCACCGCCATAGATCGCGAGTCGAAGTTCAAGATCTTCGGCAAGACCGGTGATACGATCATCACGGTCATCCTGACGCTGTGGGCGCTGTTCCAGCTCTACGCGTCCCTCTTCAACAGAGTCCCCCTGCAGATCCTCCGCTATACGCATCTGGGTCTGGCTATCTCCCTGGCCTATATCATTTACCCTGCCACCAAGAATGCCGACCGGCGCAAGCTGCCCTGGTACGATATCCTGCTGAGCCTTGCCTTTGTCTGCGTCGCCGGCTATTTTATCATAAACTACAAGCCGCTGCAGTTCCGTGCCGGCGCCTACACAAAGCTGGACACCTTTATGGCCGGCCTCGGCATTGCACTGGTGCTGCTGGCCTGCTGGCGCGTCGTGGGTCCGCCGATCGTCATCATCGCGTCGTGCTTCATCATCTACGGCTTTGTCGGCAAATATCTGCCGAGCTTCCTGCAGCACCGCGGATTTTCATTCAAGCGCATTGTCACGCACCTCTTCATAACAACGGAGGGCGTCATCGGCAACCCGCTGGGTGTCTGCTCGACCTTCATCTTCCTGTTCATCCTCTTCGGCGCCTTCCTCGAGAAAACAGGCATCGGCCAGTTCTTCATCGACCTGGCCAACTCCCTGGCCGGCTGGGCCTCCGGCGGGCCTGCGAAGGTCGCTGTCCTCTCCTCAGCCCTGCAGGGGACGGTTTCCGGCTCCTCCGTGTCCAACACAGTCTCGACCGGTTCTTTCACGATCCCGATGATGAAATCCCTCGGCTATGAGCCGGAGTTCGCCGGAGCGGTCGAGGCGGCTGCCTCCACCGGCGGCCAGATCATGCCGCCCGTCATGGGCAGTGCCGCCTTCCTCATCAGCGAAACAGTCGGCGTGCCTTACCGCACGCTGATGCTCGTCGCCGTTATTCCGGCGTCGCTGTACTTCGTCGGCATCTGGATCAGCGTGCATCTGGAGGCGAAGCGTCTCGGCCTGCGAGGCATGCCTCGCGAAGAGCTGCCGAAAGCCCTGCCGCTCATGCGAGACAAGGGCCATCTGCTCCTGCCCCTTATCGCAATCATATACCTAATGCTCAGAGGCTATACGATCTCCCGTGCCGCCCTGATCGGCTGTGCGATCTGTATTGTGGTCCCGTACCTCCGCAAGGGCACCCGCGTGCCGTTCCTGAATATTTTAAAGGCCCTGCCGCAGGCAGCCCGCAGCGTCATCTCCGTTGCCACGGCCTGCTCCACTGCCGGCATCATCATCGGCATGGTCACGCTGACCGGCCTCGGCCAGCGCATCGGCGCTGGCATCTTCAACCTGGTCGGCCAGAACACTTTCCTCGCCCTTGTGTGTGCGATGTTTACCTCGCTCATCCTCGGCATGGGCGTCTCCACAACATCCAACTATCTCATCACCTCGACTATCGCTGCGCCTATCCTCATCAAGGCAGGCGTGCCGCTGCTCGCTGCGCATATGTTCTGCTTCTACTTCGGCATCGTCGCAGACATTACCCCGCCGGTTGCCCTCGCGGCCTATGCCGGTTCGGCCATTGCCAAGGGGGATGCCTTCAAGACGGGCGTCAACGCTACGAAGCTTGCCATCGCGGCCTTTCTCGTGCCGTACATGTTCGCCATGAACCCGAAGATGATCATGATCGGAGGCACGCTGCTCGACGCACTGCCTATGATCATCACGGCTATCGTCGGACTCATCGGCATCGGCGGCGGCTTCATTGGTTACCTCAACGGAAAGCTCAACACCATCCTGCGCCTGATCTCCTTCGCCGGCGGCCTTCTCCTTGTCGTCCCCGGCACACTGACGGACATTCTCGGCATCATCCTTGTCGGCGCCGTCTATGGCTTCACCTGGCTGAAAAAGAAGAACGCCGCCGCAGCCCAGTGACAGCGGCCCACATATGCAGAAAAGACGGAAAGTTCGACTTTCCGTCTTTCTTGACGCACTGTTGTAGCTGCGGATCGACACTCACGCGCTGATCACCGGGTCTTCGGTTTTTTCGGCAGGAACCTCGACGAGAAACGCTCTTTCAGGTCGGCGGCAAGCTCAGCGCGCAGCGATACAACCTCTTCATCCTGCAGCACCCGCTTCGGCAGGATGTAGACATCCTGCGGTGTTGTGTAGAACAGGAACAGTGCGTTCAGCTCAAAACAGCACACAAGTTTATGCAGGTTGCAGCTCTCCCTGATCTGCCGCTCCGGGATCTCAATCCGCAAGCGGTGGTCCTCGACGGTCATCCTGTACTCACAGCCGATCAGGTTCTGAGGTGTACGAAGATACCTGCGGATATCCCGCTCTGTTCCGGCAAAGAGAAGCAGGCCCCAGACCAGATAGGCGCCTGCTAGGAGGAAGACCAGCGGGTTCGGTGTACCCAGCCCAAGCAAAGCTCCGACATAATAGGCCAGTGCGAACAGCAGCACGCCGAACAGGATCTGCAGCGCGCGCCGGTGGCGCAGGAACAGCCCATAATAACTCGCCATGCGGAATTCTCCCAGGCTGAGCGTGAATGCTGCTTCGATCCTCTTCATTGCCATTTCATCCTCCGTCTGTTTTCAACTGCCCGCTGTCAGCCTTCCGCATATCGCTGACAGCCTGACACCCATTATACACTACCCATAACGCCGTTTGCAAGCGGACACCGCGGCGCAGAAAGAAAGGTCAGAATAACCATGAAATACTTACTGGTGATCGGCGACGGCATGGCCGACAACCCCGTCCCGGAACTGGGCGGCAAAACGCCCCTCGAGGTCGCAAATATCCCGGCGATCGATGCCCTGGCGCAGAAGGGACTGCTGGGAAGCGTCGTCAACTGCCCGAAACCGCTGCCTGCAGGCAGCGAGACAGCTATCCTCTCCATCTTCGGCTGCGACCCGCTGAAATATTTTACCGGCCGCTCTCCGATGGAGGCCGCCGCGCTCGGACTCACGCTGCGCGAGGGCGACGTCTGCTACCGCTGCAACCTCGTCTCTTTTGAAGAGGGTGATGCCCCGCTGCAGGAGCGGCGAATCCTCTCCCACAGCGCCGGCTCAATCACCGGCGAGGAGGCACTGGAGACGATCAACGCCCTGAACGCCGATCCGGACTTTGCCGCAGCCCTGCGCGCCTATAACATGGAGCTTCCGCCTATTGCGACCTTCCGGCCGCTGCTCATCGAGCACCACGGAGATTTCTCTGGCGTTACAATGGTCCCACCCCATGACCACCTGGGCGAGATCGTCGGACCGCTGCTTCCCTCCGGAGACGAGAAGGCACACAAATACACTGAGATCATGCTTCTGGCAAACTGCGTCCTGGAGCATCATCCCGTGACAGAAGCCCGCCGCGCCCGCGGCAGGATGGGCGCCAACGGCGTTTGGATTTGGGCCGAGGGCACCGCACTCACGCTGCCGTCCTTCCGCGGACAGTACGGCCTGGACGGCGCGGTCGTCAGCGCCGTGCCGATCTGCCACGGCATCGGCGTCCTGCGCGGCCTGGAGAAAGTCGAGGTCGAAGGCGCCACCGGTGAGATCGACACGAACTTCGAGGGCAAACTCGAGGCGACCTGGGAGAAACTCAATGAATATGACTTTGTATGCCTGCACCTGGAGGCTCCCGACGAGTGCACGCATAATGGCGACCTGCCGGGCAAGATCCAGTCGATCGAATGGCTCTCCTCGCGCCTCGTCGGCCCGTTGGTTGAGCGTATGGAGAAGGCCGGCATGGATTATCGTATCCTGCTCCTCTCCGACCACAAGACGCTGACCTCCAACCGAGGCCATGACGGCGACCCGGTACCTTTCCTGCTCTACGACAGCCGCGTTGATACCGGCCGCGGCGGTGCCTATACGGAGACGGAAGGGGAGAAAGGTCCCTTCCTCGACCACGGCTATGATCTCCTCGGCCGACTCTTCGATCCCGCGCCCTTTACTGCGGTGACGCTCTGATACTGCCCTGTATATATGTTTTCGCGGACCCCTTCCGTACCTGCTTTCGGAAGGGGTCCGCGATTTTCATTTTTACTTGTTCAGTTTAGCGATAAGTTCCGGCAGTCCTTGAAGCTTATGTGTTTCTATCCGACAGCTAACCTTATGCTTTCATCGATGCTGGTTCCTATCATTTTCCGGGATATGATTTCACCGTCTCCCTCAAGATGGTTGTCCCGCATCCCGAATTTCTCTTTCCTCTCCCTATTCCAAAGATAATGTGATGACAACATCACCGTTTGCGAGAAGATTTGTCATGTCCTCTGCAGACATATTCGTGATCCGCCCGAGCCGGGTATAAGCCCATGAGTTAGAGCCGTAAAAAACAACAATCTGATTCCCGGAGTAGAGCACGATATCTCCGGCTTGTGTTGTGGTCTGCACATCGTTCCTCGGAAGGCTTGATCCAAGAGACCCAACCTGTTCAAAGCCGCCATACATGGACATTTGCACGGTCAGTGGTTCTGCTGAAGCGAGATTAATCAGCGTATCGACCGATTCGTTTTCTTCCCAATCAACAGTGACTTCCGTGTCATTGATAGACAGTCGTAGAGACTTCTCCAAATTTATTTCTCCTGACTCTTTGATCCACGCCCTAAGCTCATCTTCCGGTACGCTGCCCGGAAAGCGCCTGCCTTGCAGCCAGTTCCCGCTTTCGGCCTGGGCTGCGAGCGTATCGTCGCTCTGGCCGATGTCGCTGCTGCCGGATGTGCAGAAGGGGATGACGGTGATCCCGGTGAAATTATGGCTTTCAACGAAAGTGCTCAGGATGCGCGGTGACTGCCCCCACCAGATTGGGTAGCCGAGATAGAGCGTCGTGCAACCGTCCAGCGAGATCTCGTTGGCGATCTCCGGACGGACGTCGGGAGTGTTCTGCTCGACAGTTGCGCGGGTCGTACGGTCATTGTAGTTCAGGTCCTCAGTCGTGTACGGCTGAGCCGGGACGATCTCAATCAATTCCGCTCCGGTCAGTGCCGCAATCTTTTCTGCAACGCCGCGGGTTGTTCCGGTTGCCGAGAAGACGACCACCAGCGTAGTGTTGTCGGATTCCTCTTCATTTTCGGCTTCTTCCGGCCCGACTTCTGTTATGTTTTCCGTCTCCTGATCGGCCGTTTGTGTTTCTGTTTGAGCTGGCGTTTCACTTGCCGGGGTAGCCTGTGCTGTGGCATTCCCGTATCCGGTGAAAAGAAATATAAATACCAAGATAAGGATCAAACTTATCAGTTTCTTCATGGTTATTCCTTTTTGTCAATCCAGATTTTGTCCTGATACCCATGCCTTGAGTTCACTTTCAGAGGCACGGGAGCTGAAACGTTTCCCGCGCAACACTTTGGCGCCTTTGGCCAGGTTCTCGATTCGTCCCTGTCCCTCGCCGAGATCACTCCCGCCGGAGGTGAGGAACGGCACGACAGTTTTGCCGCTGAAATCATAGGCGTCCAGAAAACTGTCAATGATGCTGGGCTCCCGGTACCACCAGATCGGGAAGCCGAGAAAAATCACATCGGCATCCGCAACGGGTGCGTCATGATCGGCCAGTTCCGGGCGGCAGTTTTTGTCCTGCATCTCCAACGTGCTGCGTGACTTCTTGTCCATCCAGTTCAGGTCACGCCGCTCAAAGGGAACAGCAGGGCAGATCTCATACAGTTTTGCATCAGCCGCCGCGGACAAGGTGTTGGCCAGCCTGGCTGTGCTGCCGCTGGCGCTGAAATAGGCTACAAGTTTCTTACTCATTATTTTTATCTCCTTTTCTCTTGTGTTACTTCAGGTACTCTGTGAAGAAAGATTCTATTCTGTCAAACCCGAGTTTACCAGTTGAGTATGGCGAAACCCTAAAGCCTGCATCTTTTATTCCGGGAACACCGTCAGTCGTATGCTTCCCACCAGTGTTCCGTATAAGAAGCTATATCGGAAAAGACTACTGTCTGTCCGATCTGCGGCGTTGCCAGCAGGAGGTCTCTGTTTTTCGCAGCCGCGGTTACACGCCGAATCGAGTCATCCCAGGCATGATTACAAATGGAAAAGCTGCCCCAGTGAACCGGGATCAGCCATTCGGCTCCGGCATCGATCCCCGCCTGCACAGTCTCTTCCGGGAACATGTGTATGCTGGCCCACGCGGTATCGTACTGCCCGCATTCCGCCAGCATAAGCTCCGGCGCGCCGAGCCGCTCTCGGACTGAATCAAAAACACTGTTATAACCGCCGTCGCCAGTGTAATAGACGCGGTGGACTCCGTCATTGAGATACAGACCGCCCCAAAGCGTGCTGTTACCTTTCAGCGGATTACGTCCCGTAAAATGCTGCGAAGGGGTAAGCGTAAAGCTTATGCCGCCGATCTCGACGTTATCCCACCAATCAAGCGCATAAATCCTCTCTGCATCAACGCCCCAGCCTTTCAGGATAGAATCCACTCCCAGCGGGACGATCACTGCGCCGACTCTATCCTTGATTTCCCGTATCAAATTGTAATCCAAATGATCATAATGATCGTGGGAAATAAAAAGTACATCGATTTCAGGCAGTTCATCCGCTGCCAGCGGCAGTTCAGAGAACCGTTTGGGACCCGCAAACTGTACCGGAGAGCTTCTGACACTGAAAACGGGGTCTACCAGGATGTTAGTCGTTCCCATCTGGAGGAAAAAGGACGAGTGACCGAGCCAGGTGAAGCTCAGATCGCCGGGCTGCGGATCAGTCAGGAGCGCCGGCTTTTTTGCGCGGAGGAGTGTCTTCGGTATCTTTCTGTCGCTGGAAGGATAGGCGGCTCCAGTCATCGTGGTAACTGCGTTCTCGTTATGGAATTTTCCGTCATAATAGTGCTTCGACCTTTTTTCAAGTTCTGCACGCTCGCTCTTGCCGGGAGCTTTTCCCACGGAAGGGGAAAAGTTCAGAAACAAAAATACGATCGCAGCAAGTATTACTAAGGTCACGACAATGATCAGAATTGCCTTACCTGCACATTTTAATAGTTTCATAGATATGCTGCTCCTGAAGATTCTTTACAATTTCTTTGAATTCCATGGCTCAGCGTTTCTCTCCATATACTTTTTTTGCCAGATTAAAAGTTGCCCACACTTTCAGGTACCCGGCATAGAAAGCAACGTGCATAATAGCCGCAGCCATCTCTTTTTGACTGACACCATATGCTTGTGTATTTATATTAATCTCTGCTGTCATTTATACCGGCAGACGCTTCTGTTTAGATTTCAACGAGCTCATAGGTTCTGCTGCCAAAGCCGAGCTCTGCCGCCGCCTCAATCGTATGCACACCATGCCGGGACTCGACGCGTTCGAGGAAGTGCGCCTGCCCGGGATCATCTTTCGCCGCGTAAATGAGGTCGATGCACGCCTGGTCGATAGCAACAGGGTCAAGAGAGGCCAGCATACCGATGTCCTTCATGCAGGGATCTTCAGCCACAACGCAGCAGTCGCAATCCACCGAGAGATTTTTCATCACATTGATAAAAGCAATCTTTCCTTCAAAATGCTGTACAACCGAAGATGCAGCATCGGCCATGGCCTCACAGAAGCGGTCCTGCTCAGCATGTTTATTCCAGGCCTCAATGTTGTCATTTGACACACCGCCGGAATGGATCAATGCCTTGCCTGCCGCAGAAGCACAGCCAATGGAAAGCTGCTTAAGCGCTCCGCCGTAGCCGCCCATCGGGTGACCCTTGAAGTGGGCAAGCACCAGCATGGAATCATAGTTGAGAATATTTTTACCCAGATGATTTTCTTTAAGGACTTTGCCGTTCGGAATCTCCCAGATGATATCAGGCCCTTCGGCATCCATCAGATCGACGGTAAAGTTTTTGCTCCAGCCGTGGTATTCGATGAGTTTGCGGTGTGAAGCGGTATGATCGCGAACACCACCGAATGCGTCACCATAGGCAGTGTTGCACTCGACAACCGTGCCCTTAACCTCATTGATCATTGGCTTCCAGAATTCCGGACGAAGGAAATTCTGGTTTCCTTTTTCGCCCGAGTGAAGCTTGACGGCGACTTTGCCGGGTAGATCAATGCCCAGAGTTTTGTACATTTCCACTACCTTTTCAGGGGTTAATTCTTTTGAGAAAAACACTTTTGCTGTCATGATAATTCCTCCGTATAACTGGTTCAAATCTATATTGATTTCTGAGTCCATATGTGCTACAATTAATAATAACACCTAAACCTGACTTTAGGTCAAGAAGTTTTTTGAAAAATTGAGGAGCTTTTTATGTATACGATTGGTCAAGTCTCGGAGATGTTCCAGCTTCCGATTTCCACGCTGAGATATTATGACAAAGAAGGGCTATTTCCTAACCTGGAGAGACAGTCCGGACGGAGATTATTCAGTGAGAGCGAAATAGAGGCATTGCGTGTCATAGAATGCCTGAAAGCATCCGGACTTGAGATCAAGGACATTAAACAGTTTATGGAATGGTGTGTAGAAGGACCTTCCACATACGCAAAGAGAAAAGCGCTGTTTGAAACTCGCAAAGCCGCAGTTGAAAAAGAGCTGGATGAACTTCAGAAAACGCTGGATCTGCTCAAATATAAATGCTGGTACTACGAAACAGCGATTCAGGATGGAAACGAAGACCGAATCAACCAAATGCTTCCTGACAATCTTCCGCCTGCCATTCAGGCTTTATATAACAATGGGCACAGATAAGATGAACTCCCGACCAATCCGTGAAATGAATCTCGGAGGTCGGGAGTATTTTGCAGAGATGAGTAACGCCTCTGAACCATCATCGGCTCAGAGGCATTATTGTCATAGTAATGAGGGGTTAACCTTCCTCAATAGCTCCGGCCGGGCATCCATCCTTGGCTTCTGCAGCATTGTCAAGAGCGCTTTCCGGCACTTCCGTGTCGATGGCGACCGAAACGCCGTCACCATTCATGGAAAACACTTCAGGGCAAATCCCCGCGCACAGGCCGCAGCCGATGCATCCTTCATTTACGAAGTACTTCACGTTGTTTTCCTCCTTTTAATCCAGTATTTTTCCATCTCTGGAGATCGTGACGACCTGCCAGGGAATAAACTTTCCGCTTGCCTTGAGTGCATTCTCAGCTGCCCGCTGCAGCCCGCCGCAGCAGGGTACCTCCATCCGCACGATGGTCATGCTCCTGATATCGTTGTCGCGGATAATCGCCGTCAGCTTCTCGGTGTAATCCACAGCATCCAGCTTGGGGCAGCCAATGATCGTGATCTTGCCCTTCATGAAATCTTCATGAATGTTGGCGTAGGCATAGGCTGTGCAGTCTGCCGCGATCAGCAGCTTCGCACCGTCAAAGAAGGGTGCCTGCGTCGGGAGGAGCTTGATCTGGCAGGGCCACTGGCCAAGCCGGGATACAGAACGAGCGCCGGTCTGAACCGTTTCCTGTTCCGGGGCAGAATCTTCCCTGTGGAGTTTCATCATCCGGGAACCCGGGCAGCCGCCTTCATGATGCATCTCGTGCATCGTCTTTTCCGCCGCCTTCTTTAGCTGGCTGGCTTTCACAGCGGCTTCGTCATAGGCAGGTGCTTCTCTCTCCTCGAAGCTGATCGCTCCGGTGGGGCAGCCCGGCAGACAGTCGCCGAAACCGTCGCAGAAATTTTCCCGGACCAGCTTGGCTTTGCCGTCTACGATGTCGATCGCACCTTCATGGCAGGCGCTGGCGCATAACCCGCAGCCGTTGCACTTTTCTTCATCAATACGGATAATCTTTCGTATCATTTTTTCAGCCTCCCTTGCTTTTCTGCGGTCATTCTACTATAATTCATGATGACAGTATGTGGTTATAACCACATTTTGAAAGAAAGTTGAGAGTTTTTTATGGATGTAGAACTTCTTCAGCAATCAAGGATTTTCAAGGGAATGTCGGAAGCGGAAACCTCTTCCGCGCTCTCTTCCCTCCATGCGCAGGAAAAGCGGTACAAAAAGGGCCAGGCCCTTCTGCACGCCGGAGACGTTACGGAAAAGCTTGGCCTTGTTCTGGAAGGCAGCGTGACCATAGAGAGCAACG
Source organism: Oscillospiraceae bacterium (assembly GCA_017406005.1). GTDB lineage: Bacteria > Bacillota > Clostridia > Oscillospirales > Oscillospiraceae > Limivicinus. Next base: position 11,290 of record JAFQZI010000105.1, read on the forward strand.
ATGCCTGGGGGAACCGAACGATTCTCAGCCATGTCGGGAAAGGGCAGCTGTTCGCCGAGACCTACGCGGTGCTCAGCGATGAGCCTCTTCTGGTGGATGTCATTGCAAATGAGGACTGCCGGATCCTTTTTCTTCATGTCGGCGGCACGCAAAAGCTCACGGGTATTTCCACACCGTGGGCGTTCCGTTTTATGGCGAACCTGCTGACAGTTTCTTCGTTAAAGAATCTGCACCTGGCCGGACGCAGCTTTCACATTGCACCGAAAACGGTCCGCGGCAGGGTTATGGCATACCTGAATACGATGTCGCTGCAGACACGGAGCACGGAGTTCGACATTCCGTTTGACCGCCAGCAACTGGCGGATTACCTGAATGTAGAGCGGACAGCGCTTTCAAAAGAACTGAGTAAAATGCAGAAAGCCGGTTTGATCAGGACCCGGAAGAATCATTTTCGCATCTGCTGATGGTTCCTAAAAAAGGGAAAATACGTGTTACAGTGACTGGTAAAACTCAACCGCGCCATTGATCTCTTCCTCTGTCGGATGCCCCTTTGCGATACCCCTGATAAGTTTAAACGGACCGAAGGTGTCATAGCCCAGGCATTGGTATGCTCCCAATTCCCGGCAGTGCTTTGATTCTGTGATCTTGCGGATGGCGTTGAAGTAGATCCCGGTCGGGGCTCCGCAGGTATTCAGAAAAAACACGTCCTTTCCTTCGGGCAGATTCTTCTCAGCAAAAGAAAGAATCTGCTTGGCAAAGGAACTGTAATAGATCCCGGACGCAAAGCCGATCCGGTCAAAGACGGTGATGTCGGCATCCTTATCTTCAACGACATTGATCAGCGTCACCTCTGACTGCGCGGCGATGGCGTCCAGGAGTTTTTTCGTGTTCCCATGGTGCTGAGAGTAATAGACTATGGCTGTTTTCATCAAATCACCATCCTTATCTTTTTGGGCCTATTATACTACAGGAAGCCTTGATATTCCAGAACAGAAAAAGGCAGCGCACTTTGCTAAAATCTAAGTGTGCTGCCATTTTTTCGGCTTCTTCAGATAATACAAAATTCTTCCATTCTCTCCATCCTCCGGCTTACTCCTTTTCGGGATCGTAACGGAGCCGGTAATCACAGCACTCAGCGCCTTCGGAGACTGCGGTTGTCCTCTCATAACGGATATGGTGAAAGCCCTTCATGTAAGCCTTGTCCATATGGCAGATGCACAGCACTGCTTTCTCTGTCCCCAGCTGCTTTGCAAACTCATGATAGGGACAGGAAAGAATATCCACCCCGTACATTTCCGGCGGATCGGATACGATGCGGCGTTTATAACCTTTCGCTTCGCCGCTCATTCTGTCCATTGTCTTGTCGATGCGTTTCCAGAGCAGTTTTGATACACCGGGAAAGCAGGTCATGGTGTGAACAAAACGGGCGAACTTCTCACCCATGCAGTCGCCATAGGTGTTCAAAAGAGCCTCCGCATCCTCGCCACTGGCCGTCAAAACGCGGTACAGCGCCACGGCAGGCAGCGTCATAGCACCTTTATGTTCTTTTAAGGCCGGATCAGCAGCCAGGATGCGGGTATATTCCTTGCCTGCGTCTTCCCAAATGATCGCTGCTTTGTCCGGGGACAGGGAAGAGATCAGCTGCTTCCGGAAGCCTTTGTAAAACCATTGTCTGTTCAGTGGGTTCATTGCATCACCTTCTCAAGGCAGATATTATCTTCTAATGACTTCATCAAAGCAGGCCGGCCCGTCCGACAGGTCGGAGTGCCTGATAAACTGCACATGCTTTGGAAGCCCTGCATAAGCGAATTCATCCGTCATGCAAAAGATCTTACACAGCCCTCTGATGCCGTATGTTTCAAACATCTCGACATACATGCATTTAGAGATGTGGTATTCAACCTTATCCCTGCTGACCTTGAAGTAGTCGTATGTGATGCTGCCGTCCTTTACGCGCTTCTCATGGTCGGATATGTTCCATTTCCGTGCAATGACAAAGCTGTTCGGAAGGAGATTGATAACAGCGATGATCCTCTTAAAGAAATTCCTGCGCTTTTCAAAGCCCTTATTGACGATCTCGATTGTGTCTTTATCGGAATAACCGAAGGATTTGATTTCCAGACACATGGCCATAACGGCATAGATGTATGTTGCATCCGTTGTCGGATAGACGTTATGCTTTCTGAAATTCTCGGAAGCGTACATCTCCCGGAGCCTGGATTCAAATGAATCCATCTTCTGCTCCTGGGCTGTAAATCCGCCCTGTTTAAGAACTATTCTGTAATTCTTTCCGTATGTTCTGATCGCTTTTTCAGTATTCATAGTTTTTTCCCCAGCTCCAATATTTATCCTTATTTCGTTTTTTTCACTTTATTCCCAACAGTCCAGTAATCACAGATCCCTGTGCCTTCCGCGACCGTATGCTCCCGGATCAGCCCTGCATGCATTAAGCCCAGAATGATGCAATCAATATTGCAGAACACGGGACTGCTCTTTTCGTATCTATACTTCCGGCAGAAATCCGCAATCGGGCAATGAGTAAAATGATAATAGAAACCATCTTCAAGAAGCTTTTCCCATAAAACGATTCACCTCTTCCCGGAAGCGTTCAGGGAACATCAGGACAAGCTCCGCATGGGCAAGGCCTTTGAATTCTTTTGAAACTGTCTGCGGAAATGCTGTGATAGTATAGGCAAGATTGTTTTTCCTGGCTTTCTTTTCTTCCTCTCCGTACCAGTATTCGATCGCAGTCTCAACATGAGTGACTGGATCCGGCATGGAATAGTTGTTTGCGGACCAGAAAACATTGTAGATCGTCTTTGAGGAAAAATGATTCTTTTCAAACTCGTAGATCTTCCGATAATGCTCTTCTGGGTCTTCTCCCATCGGCGTCCAACGCTCCGGAGGTGCAGCCATCTTCATGATCTTAAGGTTTTTTATCGCCAGAGATATAGTTATCCAGTCCCAAAGAGCGATCAGGCGACATACCGGCTTCGAATACGGATATGGCGTGATGCCGGCATCAATGATGGCTTTTTCGACTTTGATATTCTGTGTGGCAAGAAAACGGATAACTGATGCGCCGCCCATGGATACCCCGTAGAGAAGATCTAGATGGCAGATGCCCTTTCCTTTCAGCCAGACAGCAGCATCGTCCACATATTTCTCCACCGATATAAAAGTCGTACCCTGTTCATCATGCCCATCAGCGGCAAAGAGGATCACATGGTAATCCTGTGCCAGAGCTTCGGCGGAAGGGACAAAGACCCACCAGGGTTCTGCCGCGCACTGGAACATGACTATGGTCTTTTCGCGTTCTGTTCCGTATTCGCATACTTTCATAAGACTGCCTCCCGTATACTGTCTTTACCGCCGATATCCGGTGTTGCTTTCCAGAACTCCATGTACTGCTGATCCACCCTTCCTGCAGATGTTTCAGTAGTTTCCTTTGTCGCAGTATTCCTTTTCTTCGATCAGCAGTTTGTTCATCCTGCTGTAGACGTCCTGCTGTATTTCAGGAGATAAGGTCGGGAAGTAGTTCTGGTAGCGGCTCGAAGCCACCATCTGTATCGGCTCATACTTTTTCATAATCCTATTACTTCTTTACCACATGGAAATCACAGCAGTCGTCACCAGCACCGAGCGTCTTTGTCCGGATCAGCTTTCCGCCCTTATATTCAATGGTCGGGTAATCCATCACGCACATATGCGGCATCAGGAACATCAGGTTCTCCTGCCGGGCGATTTTGCATACGCCGCATTCCCTATGTGTGACGTAGTATTCCGGCACGGAAAGATCATAGGAGAAGTCAAACACCCAGTCCATGGGATACTGCTTTTTCTTCGACCTTTCGGAGCCCTTCACATACTTGTCGATCTCTTTCCGGTCGAAGCAGTTCTTGCCCTTGTAGAATTTTTTCATCGTATCGCATTTGCAGATAGCGTCTATCATCCCGTCAAATACTTCCATGGTGATATGCTCCGGATCCGCCTTATAGTAGGCAAAGCCATAGCAGGCAAGATACATGACGGGAGCAAACATGTTTTCCTTCGGAGATCCCACGGAAGGTGTACGTTTTACCATGGCTTTGTATTCTGCCATATGCTTTTTCCTGAACTCAGGTATGTTGATTTGAGGAACAGCTTTCCCGGTATACTCGTATATAGTCTTTTCAAACATTGATGCAAACAGCATTCCCATAAATCCATATTTCATCTGTATTGATTTCTCCTATAACCTTCGTTTCGTTCTCTTGCTAAGCTTTCAGGAGCTCTGCCTTTGTCCCATCGTTCAATTTTGATACTGCAACAGGAAATCGCAGCAGTCACCGCCGCGGCCAATGGTCTTTGTGCGACCCCATATCAGCTTCGGATGCAGATTTCCGTATCCCGCGTCGTCGCCGTCGCAGAACGCCCGCGTAATCTCCGGGCATCCGTAGCGCCGACAGGTCTCATAATATGGGCATCGCACGATGTTGAACCGCGCCTCATTGCCGCGGCTTTCGGGGAATTCATACTTAAAGCCCGCCTCCGGGCCGAAGCTCTTTACAGAAATCTTCATGAAGAGCTTCGGTATCTTTTTTGCCAGACCGAACATTCTGATCATCCGCTGCAGGTGCGGCACTTTTTTTGCGGCGTACCGCTGAAAGTACTCGCGGACATACCAGACGGCTTTTTCTGACTCGATACCTTCTGCCCTGAATGCCTCATATGCGGCAATGGCCGGATAGATGCGCCGGAAGGTATGAGGCTGCAGAGCCTTGCTGTCGCCTGCATTCTCAGCAAGCAGTTCTTCATATCGCTTTTGGGCAGCATCAGCGATTCTGTCAGCTTTTTCTTTTCCGATTTCTTCCGCAGCAATTGCGCAGGAGGTTTTGATAAGCTTCTGCATCATGGTCACACTTCCTTTTTTGCCTTGGCATCGATTTCCGGAATGCGCTCGGGATAGTTGCCTTCTGTCAGGATATCATTCAGATACCGGTTATCCAGAATCATGTCGTTCCGAATCAGCTCCCAGTTACACCATTTCCGATAAAACACCTTGAATGTCAAAAACTCCAGAATCGGCCCGAGGATCGGTTTTGTCAGGCCAAAGGCCTCTGTGTGAGAAAAGTGGCAGCCATCCTCTGTACACTTTCCTTCAAAAGTGATGAAGGAGGATTTCTTTTCGCTTTGGAATACGATACGGAAATGATCCTTATCCTGTTCGCATTCCGTGATATACCCGGTCACATTGTAATCCAGCCCTCCGACGATCTCACGAAACCTGACTTTCATACCCACCTGATAGCCGCCGTCATACATCTCGCACTCGATGTGATAAGGACTCCATTTCACAAATTCATCCTGGAAATGATCGACCCATGCCTCCATGCGCTCGTATGGCGCTTTTATATCGATCTGTTCGTTTAAAGTAACCATTCATCCGTTTGTCTCCTTCATTTTATCGCCTGTGATCCAGTAATCGCAGACCGGATCACCGCTTGCGATCGTGTGCTCCCGATACAGCTTCCCGTGCTGCAGGCGGAACATGACCTCGTCCGTAGAGCACAGAGCGGGCATCAGTTCTGATATACCCTCCCGCGCGCAGAACTCGCAAATCGGGCAGCGGGTGAAATAATAAAAACTGCCTTCTCTGTGGAGGGCCTCGTCAAAGTTCACGTTCCAGTTGACCGGATAGTCTTTTCCGTATCTGGCAAACCACGCTTCATATTTCCGCATCTCCTGTTCCCATTTCTTTGGTGTCCTGTTCAGATCGGTCACTCCGAAAAAAGTGCGGAGCAGCCTGGATTCCAGTACGTCGGTCATCACCAGCGCCATCTCGTCCGGCGTGATCTGCCTGCCGCTGCCCAGCCAAGCCGCAGCGAACACATAAGCAAAGTAAGCGTTCATCACCATGGGATTGCCGGGTCCCAAATCATCGGCGCGGGACAGAAGCCCTCTGTATTCTGCTTTGCCGCTCTTGATCGACTTCTCTGCCAACTCCTTGCCGAAGCGGGCAGCTATGCTCTTTTTGATCATCGGTGCGAACAGCGTCCAATAGATCCCAATGTATTTCATACCTTACCTCACCAGCGTGATCAGCCAGCCTATCCAGAATCATGTCATTCGTGCCTCTTTTTAGCACTTAACAGCAATCCGTTGTCCATTTGCCGAAGTTCATATTCCTTAGCCAGCGGATTCTGGTCTCCACAGATACAATAATCGCAATGATCCGAAGTTACACAGGTGCCTTCACGGATCAAAACCGCATGAAGCATTTGCATAGCCAAATGGTCACAATTGCACATCAGGGGGAGAATATCCTCCAGATGATGTCGCTTGGCAAATTCCGCGTTCGGACATTGGGTGAAACTATACCGAACTACGCCATTCATTTCATCATAGTCGTAATAGCCCATCCTAAAGGAGGCCGGGAACTTTTTGATTTCTTCCTCACGGATATCGCTGGTTTTTTTGAAGATCTTGTTAGCCAGCCGATTATCGCGCTCTCGGTTAAGATTGAAAATCTTTCCAAGAGCATTGAAACTGCCAAAGAAGGAGCTGCAGATTTCTTTTTGAATCTCATCCCGAGGAGGCTTGTTCTCAGCTGTCACATACCAGGCAAAAATCAGGATCGGGTCATAGATGCTCGTAGTGACTTTCAGATCCTTAAGTGCAGGTTCGTCTTTCAGATATTCAGCGTACTGTAACTGAATCTTCTCCCAAAGATCAGCGGTTGTTATCTCGTCATAGCAGGAGCGAAGCAGCTTCAACACGCATTTTTTTGCATTCTGTGTATAGACCTTATGTTTGCTGCGGTCGATCGGCAGATCCTTTTCTTTCATATTTTGCCCCTTTGTCTCCCGTTATCACATGAACAATGTACACACCCAGGCTGCCAGTGCCGATGCTGCAGGGAATATAACCAGGAGCTTCAGCAATTGGCTTCTGATATTGAATCCGTATTTCCTGTTTTTATATACTTCTTCCACCTCAGGAAAGTAGTACTGGAAGAAATGGAACTTACAAAGCAGGAAGTAATCGAAGCAGATCATGTCGTAAAGCTTGTATATGGTGAAGATCAGTACAAACCGTAAGAAAAACTGCCAGAATGTAAATCCACTTCTGAAGCCGTCCCAGATCGAGATGATCCCCACACCCAGTATCATGAGGATACTGAAGACCATGAGCGCCCAACCAATCGTTCTGGCTCCGTAAAAAAGCTCCTTATCTCTCGGTATGAGCACTTCCTGCGCCTCTTTCGGCGCTGAGGAGAAAAACTTAGTATCTTGAATAAAAGCTACAGCTGATAACAGCAATAATGTGATCGCCCCGCAAAACACGATTGCAAGAAAAATTGTTAAAAGCATTCTTCTTCCTCCATCACTCTTTTAACTTCTTCATAAAAGCGTTCGGGGAACATCATCATAAGTTCCGCGTGAGACAGACCCTTGAATTCTTTCGGCACTGTCTGAGGGAATGCCTTGCAAGTATAAGTCAGATTGTTCTTTCATATCTTCTGTCTCTCATTCCGGTTTTCTTTTGCACTCGACATACATCAGGGCAATCCGCGCAGCCATCTCTTTGCTGAAGCAGACCTCCCACCCTTGATTGTTCAGAAAGTCGAGATACTCCTGCGCTGACCATTGGTGTTCAAAACGAACGCCTGCAATTTGCAGGATTCCGGACCAGACACGGCTGATAAACGTACCTTTGTGCTCCACAAAATTCGGCGCTATCAGCAGCCCATCGGGGTGAAGCACACGGTCGATCTCGGAGAGAACCTTCTCCGGATCGGGGACGATATGAAGTGCATTGGCAATTAACACCACATCAAAAGAGCTGTCGTCATAGGGCAGCGACATTGCGTCCGCCACTTCAAAGCGAAGATTTTCCGGGCATTCGCCTTTCTTTGCCTCAGCGATCATGCCATCGGAATAGTCCGTGGCGAGCATCGTTTTTGCAGCAGGCGCCACATGCTTTGCGAGAAGTCCCGGCCCTGTGGCAATTTCCAGAACATCCCTGTCCCGTATCTGCTCCGGGATACGGGCGTACATAAAATCATAAATCTTCTGATCTGCTTTCATAGCGCGTTTATAGATCGGCGCATACAGATCCCAGGTTTTTTTGTTCATACAGGCCTCCTGATATACTGCTTGATCTCTTCCAACGGTGTGATGCGTGCAAAGTTCTTCGCTTTCAGATTTGCGAAGTCATATCCGTACATGCGGACGAACATGGAAGATGATTTGCCTTCAGAATGTACCGGTTAAGCGGATTACACTGTCATCCTTTTTGATATTGTTTACGAACGACATCCCATTCCGGCATCTGCGCTTTCAGCTTCTGCCAGTTTGGCATGGGATAATACGAACTCCGGGCAATGATCTCCTCAAAAGCCTTGTCCAGCATCTCCATCTCCTCAGAGGCATTGCGGCAATGCTCACAGGCAATCAGATCGCCGACGGTTTTGCTTTTCGCCATGATGAAGTAAACCAACTGCATCATTGTTCCTCTAAACCCCGGCAGATAGTATTGATCGTCATTTGCCGGGAGGATCGGGACACCCTGAGACTTCAGCATTCCGAAGGCTTCCCGGGAAGCGAGGCGCATAAGCCTGCGCTGTGTGGCGGTGGATTTTGTCAAATCTCCGCCGCAAGCATAGGCCAGATATCCGATAGGCAGGATCGCTGCCAGATGGCAGATCAGGTATGCTTCCATATCCGGCTGCCAGTTCAGCTTATATCCGGTTCCGCTGAAGATGCGCGCCAGAGTCACCTTCGTCTTTGGATCAGGCTCACTGTGAAGAGCGCCAACGTCCATCGTTCCTGCCCCGGCTCTCTCGCAGATCAGGATGCCGTTTTCAACATCCCGTTTGCCGGCGGTCACCTGAAAGCCGAACAGCACCTGTTTGTCGCATACTGTCTTTTCGAGGATCGTCTGCTGCATGGCAGCAGGAGACATGTTGTTCCCGACCAGAGTTACGAGCGGAGCGTTGGCTGCTGCAAGCTGTTCCAGAATTGCGCCTATTTTGTTGTACGGCATGACGGCAAACACGGCATCATACCGGTCATCCTCTTTGATGTCGCCGATCACTTTCGGATGATCCAGCGTCTCTTTACGCTGCAGGTGATGGCGAATCTTCAGCCCATTGAGCTCCAGTTGATCTTTCCATTTTCCTCTTGCGAGGACGGTCACATCGTTTCCGGCACTGCACAGCACATGCGTGAGGTAGCTGCCGATCACCCCGGAGCCATAAACCAGAACCTTCATTTTCTTTCCTCCTTGTAAGCTATCTCACCAGCGTTATGAGCCAGGCCATCAGGGCGCAGACGAAGGGAAACGCAATCAGGCGCTTCAATTGATTGCTCTTATTGAAGCTGCGGTTATTCCAGCTTTTACAATCCTTTGTCTCGGGGAAGAAGCGAAGAAAGTACTTCTTTTTGATCACGATATACTGATCCTGCACGAGGATATCGAAGACCTTGTATCCGTACATAAACAGTAAGTACCGCCCGAAGATCTGCCAGAAGCCACAGCTGTGACGAAGCGCATCTGTACCGATCAGGACGATCCCGCCGGCGTACGCTATCGCAACGACTGCGGTTAGAAGATATCCGATGATACGTCGCTCCTTCGGAGGATCGGGGTGATCCTTTGCCGCGTCCCGAATGTCCTGCGGCAAAAAGCGCATACAGCGGATAGATGATCAGTTTCATCTTCTGCACTTCTTTTTTATCAACGAAGGGTGCTGCCGCTTCCTTGATCTCTTTTGGAAACATCGTGGTGTAGGCTTGCGGAAAGATCAGAAAGCCTACTCCTACCACTGCGTTAAAGAGCAGTGCCATGGCAACTCCGTCCAGAATCGTTCTCGGCCAGTTCATGGATTTCCTCCTTCTTGCCTTACGCTCTTTAATCTCACCCCATGTTCTCCTTCATAAGCCGGACCATCATGTCCCAGCCTTTTTTCGCTTCTTTACAGATCGGGAAGACCGGGTAGCAGTGGAACATGCCTTCGCCGACGATCATATCGTAGTCGACTCCGTATTTCTTCACGGCTGCCTCAAATGAAGGCGCACAGGCATAGAGGGTCTCATCGCTTCCATAGATGAAAGTGGTTTTCGGACAATTTGAAAAGTTTCCCTTTTGCAGCCAGATCATGTACTCCGGGACACTGTCATCACCATGACGCATGATCTCTACGGCAGTCTTCATATACTGGGCCGGGATCGCCACGTCTTTCTGCTCCAATTCAAGCATCCGCTGCCATTCTTCCTCAGTGGCGTCACAGGTACCGGGTGAGATTGCCATGATGTAACCGGGCATCGGTGTATCTCCGTGTCCGTCGTTGATATACGGAACCATGCCGAGGGCAAGATTGCCTCCGGAGGATGTACCCAACACGGAGATATTCTCCGACTTATATTCCTGGAGCATGACCTTATAGGCTTCATGTATCATTTCATAAGCCCTGGTCAGAGGGTATTCCGTGCATAACGGGTAATAGGGGACGAACACATCCAGCCCTGTTTCCTTTGCAAAGTGAAGCGCTTTCTTGACGGAACCGGGCCTCGGCGCACTGATCATGCCTCCACCAATCAGAAAGAGATTTGCGCACGCTGTTTTTTTTCTGTGTATCATTTTGAGGACGGGGCAGCCCATGATTTCAATACAACTGATATCAAATGCATCGTCCTTCAGATCCGGGATCCGGTTCTTTGCGTTTTGCCTCCTCCGGTTTTCCAGAAGTTCCTCTGTACTCATGCCGGTCCACATTTTTTTGATATTTATGGCTTTTACCAGCTGTTTCAGAATTTCATATTTGAGCGTCATATGATTCAGACTCCTTCCTGCTGCAGCTATTTTACCAGCAGGCTCATAATACCGGACAGAATGGCACTAAGAATTGCAAAGCCAACCGTGCCCATGAGCCATTTCCCAATCTTATCCTTCGTGTTGATGTACGGCTTCATATCCTCTGTGCCGGGGATCTCCCAGGCTTTCGTGTGCCCTACCCAATATTCATCAATCAGCAGCCGGTCAATCAGATTCACTATGGAAAGGATGGCAAACATCTGCCAGAATCCGGACCAGAAGCCTTTTGCACCATTGACTACATATGTACTGACAAGGACAAAGATAAAGTAAACGGGAATGCCAAAACCCTTGAAAAGCTTCCTATTTCGCTTGATCTTTTCCCGTGTGATCAGACCGTTCTTCACACATCTGTCCTGCACGTCCTGATGGTACAGGAATACCATATTGACTGCGCCGTTCCGAATCCCGACAGCACAGAAGAGCACGAGCAACACTCCCAGCAGAATTCCTTCTACAATGAGTTTAACAATCATCGGCATGCCCTCCGATATACTTTCCGATTTCCGTATCTATGCGTTAATTCGTTCCTCGTTAAACAATAAGTACATAGGTTAAAGCACTCTAACCTGTGCCTATTATATTCCATTCCAAGCAAAAATCAAGAAGGAATTCGAAAAGTACTACGAATAAATCATATCTGGAATTTACTTTTGCAATTAAGCTTCTTTTTTTGCCCTAATTGTGAACAAATTATGAACATTTCGAAGCTCTGTGATAAGTCCCATTTATGGTACTTGCCGTGTGATACCATATTACCGAAGAGAGAAGCAAAATTTATGTAAATAAAATTATGTTTACATAATGAACACTCTGAGTAGAACAGTTCCAGACAGAAAACGCTATAAAAAATCAAAAAGGAGATGCTATATCATGAAAAAAGAAGATCTCAGCCAGTTTGTGACCAGCGTGAGCGAAGTCAAAGAAAAGGAAACGGAATGGGTGATCCCACGGTGGATCGCGAAGGGAGGAATCACACTGCTCGTCGGAGACGGTGGAATAGGCAAAACGAACCTGTGGTGCTATCTGATCTCGAGAATCAGCGGAGGGCTGTCCACAATGCTGGATGATCCGGACAATGAGAGGGAAACCCCTCCCGGACTTGCCGCTGTAATTGACTATGAGAAGAAGATCATTTACGAAATGGGGCCGAAGCGTTCCTGCCTCTATTTCTCAAAGGAAGACTCCACTGCCACTAGGCTCAAAGAATCTCTGGAGCAGTATGGTGCCGATACCGAGAATATCCATATGATTGATATTGAATATCTGCATGGTCTCCATTATGCTTCTCCCGAGTTGGAAAAAATCATTGACGAACACCGACCTGCCATCTGTGTTTTCGACCCTGTCCAGGCCTTCTATCCCAGCGGAAGCTCCATGTCTTCCCGTCAGCAAAGCCGCGAGGCACTGGATCATCTGGTCCGGCTCGGGCAGATGTACAACACAGCTTTTCTGCTCATCTGCCACACGAATAAACGCAAAACCGATGACTGGCGCGAGCGCATGTCCGGCACGGCCGATCTGCCGGATATTGCGAGGAGTGTACTCTTCACCGGTTATACAGAAATTCGTCCGCACCACGAAATCCTCTATATCAGCAATGAAAAGAACTCCTATGCTCCATTGCAGGAAACTATACTTTACAGTATCGGAGAGGGCGGCAGGATCTGCTACGAAGGCGTCTCCGAAAAGAGGTTTGCCGACTATGCCCACGATGCGCCTTATCAGGAGGCGGCGACAAGGCCAAAGACGCAGACGGAGCTCTGCGAAGAGGCCATACTCACAATACTTCAGGACAAAGAAGAATTGCCCATCAAAGATTTGGATGACAGTCTCACTACGGCCGGTTTCAGCGCAAAGATCTGCCGGACTGCAAAAGAAGAACTGGGGAGTAAAGGAATCATTAGCCGACAATACCGCACCATGACAGATGAGGAGAGCGGGAAAAAGAGCACAAAATGGATGATACGGTTGGAGAAAGATCTTAATGAGCTTACAGAAACCTGATTTCGTCTCGCCTGTCTCGCCCCTTTCGCCCGTCTCGCCCTCGCTCTGCGCATGCACTAATGAGGGCGAGAGGGCGAGACGAAAAGAATAAAACTATCTAAATGGATTCACACAGATATAAATCATCTACCATCAAAACGAAGGAAACGACATGAAAACAGAAGACGTATTTGAGGAACTGCGGGAAATCGTTGCGGAGAAGGAACGGGTTTTCCTTGTATACAAACACACTGACCCACAGGGCAAAGTCTATATCGGTTACTGCTGCGGAGATTGGAAAAAGCGCTGGAAAAACGGAAGCGGCTACCACACGAACAAACGCTTTCATGAAGCCATTAAACGGATCGGCGCAAGGAACTTCAAACATGAGATCCTTGCAGACCACCTCACCTTTCCGGAAGCGCTCGCAATGGAGCGGGAGTTTATCCTGAAATACGACAGCACCAATCCTGAGAAAGGATACAACGTGGTACTTTCTGCCGAAGAAAGCAACCCGAAGCATTATACCGTTTACACACTGCACGGCCCGACCGGGAGAGTCTATGCGGGATACACGGGTTCTTCCCTTGAAAAACGCTGGAAAAACGGGAACAACTATAAAAAGAATACAGACCTCTGGGATGACATTGAACTGTACGGATGGGACAGCTTTGACAAGGCTGTTCACGGAGAGCACCTTGACATCTGGTCGGCACGGAATTTTGAATACTACCTGATTCGGCGGTATGATCTTACCAACCCGGAAAAAGGATATAACCTGAACTACGGCGGGTTTTCCGCGAAAGGCAGAAACATGACGGAGGAAGAGCGAAAAGCAATGAAAGCCAAATTCGCCTCCAAGGCTGTAAGATGTGTTGAAACCGGGGCAGTCTACTCCGGCATCCGTGAAGCCGCACGCATGACCGGACTGGGACACCAGAATATCTCAGCTGCCTGCCACGGTAAAGCAAAAACCTGCGGCGGATATCACTGGGAATTGATCTGCAACGAAGAGGCTGGAAGGTGAATTATCTCCCAGCGGCTTTTACTTATTTAGAAAAAGCCGTTGAGGTGATATACATTACGAGCAACGGAAAAGAAAACCAACAAAAAACTAAACCAGAAAACTGCTAAAAAAATCAGCCCGCAGTAAAAAGAGTGTGATCTCTCTGCTGCGGGCTTTAATAAACATTATTAGGGTAAATTCCCCGCTGCTTGCAGCGGAAGAGCCTTCCGTATATAATAGCATTATATACGGAAGGACGGATCAAGAGGATGTCAGAAAGCGAATATATACATACATCGCACAATGTAAGTAATCTTGTTTACCACTTTGTATGCCCATCAAAATACCGTCGGATAGTAATATCAGAAGGAGTGGAAGAAACGCTCGTGCAAATATGC
>JAFQZI010000106.1 GCA_017406005.1 Oscillospiraceae bacterium
GAACTCCAAAGTAGATGCACTTCCCGGAATTACGGGCCTGAAAGTCGGCAAGTCTCTGGCGGAAAAGAAAGAAGAAATCGTTGCGCAGTCAATGGCAGGGATTGAGAATGTCCTTGCAGTGACCGGCATTTCTCCGGAGAAAGATTTTACCGGGGCGGCCGGCGGCCTGCTGTTCGGGCTGGAGCAGGTGTTTCCCCATATCCGGTATACGCTTGGCGGGCTTCATTTCAATCAGGTTCTCGGAATTGAAGAAAAAATCAGGGACAGTGATCTGGTAATTACCGGCGAAGGCCGTTATGACAATACTGCAGACGGGAAAGCGCCTGCTGTAATTGCCATGCTGGCAAAGGAATACGGAAAAAGAGCCGTGCTGGTCTGTGGCCAGATTGAGAAAAAAGCAGTAAAAAGCTACAGAGGCGGAGTGATCCCCTGCGAGGAGGAACCTCAGTTCCGGGAGCAGGGAATAGAACAGGTTCTGACCTGCCAGGAATATTATGATACCGTTTCTCTGCCGGAAGCCTATGAGGACTGTATCCGGCTTTTCCGGGAGCAGACACCGCTTCTGATTGCCCGGCTATTCAGAAAGGTCGGCCTTTAGGCCGTCCGGAAAGGATACAATATGAATGATCTTGCGATCCGGATCCTGTCAGCACAGCCCGGAAAGACGCACCTGTTTTCTGTGGGACAGGCTGGTTTTATCTTGAAAAGCAGATCCGGGCAGACTCTCGCCTGGGATTTGTACCTCTCAGAATGCGGGGAACGCCTGGAAGGACATATCGGTTTCAAGCGGCTGCTGCCGAAGCTGCTCTATCCGGAGGAGCTGGTCTTTGATCTTGTCATTACGTCACATTTCCATTTTGACCATTTTGATCCGGATTCCATCCCTGCACTGCTGTCAAACGGACATACAAAACTGCTCGCCGCGGCAGACTGTGCCGGGCTTGTTAAGGATCTGCATTTGGAACAGGGCAACATCAGCTACGTGAGGCCGGGGGATGTGATTGAGTCAGGTGACTTTTCGATCCGATTTGTCAACTGCGATCACGGAACCCTTGCACCGGAGGCAGTCGGCGCTGTGATCACGGTGGACGGCAAAAGAATTTTCTTCGCCGGAGATACCTGCTTGAGGCTTGACAGAGCGGAAGAGATCCTCTCAGCAGGAGAGGTTGACATAATGATAGCGCCGATCAACGGTGCTTACGGCAATCTAAATGAGGAAGATTGTGCCCGCCTCAGCAAGGCAATACATCCCCGCCTGACGATACCGTGCCATTACGGAATGTTTGCATCCCATGGCGGGGATCCGGGTGTCTTCCGCCGTTTTATGCAGGAAGAATGCCCGGAGAATGCGTATCTTCTGATGCGGATGGGTGAACAGTTTATAATACCGGAGGTATTCAACCATGAAGCCGTTTGAGGGAAAGAAACTACTGTTTTTGGGCGGTAATACGGAAACCGTCCCTCTTGTCAAAATTGCTAATGAACTTGGTGCGGTAACGGTTGTTTCCAGTTCCAACCCGGAATCAATGGCAAAAGCCTGTGCTGCCGTCAAGTATGATACGGATGCTACAGATATCGCTGCAATGGTGGCGATAGCCAGAGAAGAGAAGGTTGCGGGAGTTCTGCCCGGGACGGATGATATCTTTGTTCCTGCGTACTGCAAGGTTTGCGATGTGCTCGGTTTGCCGTGCTATGCCAACGAGGAAGTCATCGAAGTGTTCGGCTATAAGGACATTTTCAAGGCAACCTGCGAACGATACGGCATTCACGGAGTTCCGGAGTACTATCTGGATGCATCCATGAATCCGCGGGATCTGGCAAGGATCCAATATCCTGTTATGGTAAAACCGGTCGATTGCTATTCCGGCATCGGGATGACTGCATGCTGCTCAGAAGCAGAGCTGCGGCCGGCAGTGGAAAAAGCCATAGCGGCATCAAAGTCGGGCCGGTTTATTGTGGAAAAACTCATGGACTGCGACGATGTCGGCCTGTATTATACCTTTAAGGACGGTGTTTGCAGCCTTTCGTGTATTTACGATCGCTATACAGGAAAAGAGCGGGTTGCCTTGGGAAATGTTTATCCGTCCAGACATATGGATCATTATTATGAGAGAATGCATGACAATGCTCTCCGTTTGTTTAAGGCCATGGGGATCAAAAACGGGGTTCTCCTTGTCCAGGCTTTTTATGAAGATGAAGAATTCTACGTTTATGACACAGGCTTCCGCCTTCAGGGGGAGGCATCCAATCTCCTGATCGAGAAGCTGTGCGGCTATGACCAGAGAAAACTGCTGATTTCCTTTGCATTGACCGGTTCGGAAGGTGAGCTGGATCTCGCTTCTGCAGACAATCCGCGCTTCAACGGCCACTATGCTGCATCCGTCTGGTTCCTCCTGGAAGAAGGGACAGTCGGGAAAATCGAAGGGATTGAAAGTGCAAAAGATGACAGCCGAGTCATTGCGCTGGTTCAGAGGCTCTTTGAAGGAGACGAGATTTTACCTTCCTGGATCGGAACGGAACAGCAGGTAATGCTGCGGCTCTTCCTCGTGTGCGGCACAAAACAGGAACTGGCAGAGGCGGTTGCTGAATATCAGGCAAAGATCAAAGCTTTCAACATGCAAGGGGAAAATATGCTCGTTGCAGGCTTTGACGCTGCGGCTGCGCTGGAGGTTTGATATGGCAGAAAAAAGGCTTGAAGGAAAGGTCATTGTTATTTCCGGAGGGACATCAGGCGTTGGGAAAACGGCAGCAGAAGAATTTGCTGCTCAGGGTGCTAAAATTGTGATCGGCGGGCGCAATGAAGAAGCTGCACTGCGCTCTCTCCGGACGATTCGCACCTATGGTTCGGAAGGAATCTTTGTCCATACCGAGCTGACGAATGTTGAAGACTGCAAAAAGCTCTTCGATGAAGCAGTATCTGAGTACGGCAAAATAGACGGATTTTTCAATTATGCCGGTGTGACCCCGGTTTCTCCGTTGGATACCTGTGACCAGGAGACCTTTGACAAGGTAATGGATGTCAACTTCCGTGCGGCATTTTTCTGCTGCCAGAATGCTGTCAACCACATGCGGGAAACGGGCGGAGGGACAATTGTTCTGACCGGTTCTCCCCATGCCTGGGGCGGAGAAAAAGACCGCGCAGCCTATGCCTGCTCCAAGGGCGTGCTGCTTACCCTGATGGATCATATCTCCAAGAATTATGGGGAAGACAGGATCCGCTGCAACTATCTTACCCTCGGCTGGACTCCTACCGAAGGTGAAGTCCGGCTTCGCGAATCCCAGGGTTCGTCTGAGGCTGAGCTCCGCAGGGAGGCAGCCAAGGTGATCCCCTTCGGCAGAATGAATGAACGCAGTGACTATATCGGCGCTCTGGTTTATCTGATGAGTGACGAATCCTATATGCTTTCGGGGAGTATCTTCCGATGCACAGGCGGTTGGTATATCGGCACCTCCATGCAGCAGTGAAAACAATTGACAGAGAGGAGAGAACTACATGAATCGGGTTCCCTTAAGTGTTGTCATCCCGGTCTATAATGCAGAAGATTATCTTCAGATGAGCGTCGGGGCAATTCTTTCGCAGACCTATCGTAACTTTGAGCTGATTCTCGTGGATGACGGATCCACTGACAAAAGCGGGGAAATCTGCGAGGAATTTGCGAAGAACGACAACCGGGTCATAGTGTATCATAAGCCAAACGGCGGGCATTCCTCTGCGGTGAACTACGGGTTGGAACGCATGTCAGGGGAGTTTGTGATGATCTGCGACACGGATGATTATTACGAGCAGGATGCATTTGAGATTGCAGTAAACCGGATGGAAGCCTCTCCCGATTGTGACACGATTATTTTCGCCATCTACCGCCCGGACAAGGAACCGATAGAGGATCCGGCCTCCCGTGTTACTTTCGAGAAGCGCACGATCGACAAATGCCTGCTGTCCGGTCAGACGTATGAATACTGCGATATTGGATTTCATATTGAATCGACCTGGGCGAAAATTATGAGAGCGGATGTGATCCGGGAGCACTGCGTCCGCATGCCGGAGCATCTTTTCCTGGATGAGGATGCGGTTTACTGCCTGCATCTTTTCCAGCACTGCAGGAAGGTGGCTTTTGACAGCCATCATATCTATCATTATGAAATCCGTTACGATTCCTTCTGCCATAAGTATTCCGACGTGGCAGTAAAGATGCTTCCGCTGATTCTGCAGGAACAGGAACGCTATCTCGAGAGCTATCATCCGAACGATGCGGAATACAGTGCTGCAAATGATCTTGCAGTTTTTTCCTGGTTTAACGAGGCAGAAGAGCATTATTTCTTTAATGAGCAGAATCCGCATTCCGAGAAAGAAACTTACCGGGAGTATAAGCAGCTGCTGCAGGATCCGACTGTCAGCAGGCATGTCAGCAGGATCAAAGCGGGCAAAGGGGATTCTTTGATGCGCAGATTCCGCCTGGCACTTTACAAGCACCCGACTTACCCGATGTTCCGGCTCTATTATCGGGCAAAGAAACAGAAATGAAAAAGCGCATTTTAGTTACGGGTGTTAACAGCTATATTGGCAATGCTTTTCGCAGCTATATGGAACAGTTTCCGGAAGAAGCTGCGGTGGAGGGAATTTCTGTCCGGAATGATGCATGGAAAACACTGGATTTTTCCGGATATGACTGTGTTTTTGATGTAGCAGGTATTGCCCATGCGGATACCGGCCATGTTTCGGAAGAGGTTAAGAAACAGTATTATGCCGTCAACTGTGATCTTACCGTTGCTCTTGCAAAAAAAGCAAAAGAGGCGGGAGTGAGACAGTTCGTCTTCATGAGTTCTGCGATCGTTTATGGAGATTCCGCTCCGATCGGTTTTCAGAGGGTGATTACCCGGGAAACGCCTCCTGCACCGGCTGACTTTTACGGAGACAGCAAGCTGCAGGCGGAAAAGGGAATTTTGCCTCTCGGAGATGAACATTTTAAAATCACTATTCTGCGGCCACCGATGATTTACGGGAAAAACAGCAAAGGGAATTATCCCGTCCTTTCAAAAATGGCGCAGAGTCTTCCGGTTTTCCCTAAAGTAGAGAATCAGCGATCGATGCTTTACATCGGCAATCTTGTGGAATTTGTTCGCCTGATCATTAAAAATGAAGAAGAAGGATTCTTCTTTCCTCAGAATGAACAGTACAGTAACACTTCACAGCTTGTGCAGATGATTGCTGAAGCACATGGAAAGCACGTTATTCTCGTCGGCGGATGTACCGGGCCCCTCAGAGTCCTCAGCCAGGCGACGGGGCTTGTCAATAAAGCCTTTGGAAGCCTTGCCTATGATATGTCTATGAGCGAATACAAAGAAAATTACCGGAAGTATTCCCTGGAGGAATCCATCCGGCTGACAGAAGGATGAGGCCAATGCTTGTCAGTGTGATAACCATATGCTTTAACAGCGAAGCTGTCATCAGAAAAACCATAGAATCCGTCCTGAATCAGACGTACGGTGAGATAGAATATTTAATCATCGATGGCGCATCCAAAGACCGCACGATTGCCATCGCCGAAGAATATACCGAACGTTTTAAAGAAAAAGGCTATGTCTATCGGATCTCCAGCGAACCGGACCAGGGAATCTATGACGCGATGAACAAGGGGATCCGGCAGGCTTCCGGCAAGCTCATCGGCATGATCAATTCGGGTGACTGGTATGAACCGGATGCTGTCGAAACTGCGGTAAAGGCTTATGAAGAAGACCCCTATGATCTGTTCTATGCGGATATCAATCTGATCAGGGAAAACGGAAGCATAATGGTCAAGCATTCAAAGATGGACCGTTTCCCGACTTCCCGGCACTGGAACCATCCGACGATGTTTGTGACCAGTGAAACATATCGGGAGCTTGGCCTTTATCGGAATGAAGGCATCCATGATGATTTTGAATTTCTGCTCCGGGCACGCAGAGCGGGGAAAAAAGTCACGATCGTCAACAAGACAATCGCGAACTTTGTCACGGGTGGTGCAAGCAATGCAAAGTCTTTCGCAAAATGCAAAAAGCGCTGCCTCGACCGATATCGGGATTACCGGATCAACGGATATTCCCGCCTGGCAATCGTTGAATGTGTTGCCATTGAAGCGGCAAAATTCATCCTTTCCTGAAGGAGGAAGGTCGGATGTTTAAATTTAACACCTGGCTGGAAAGACCGTTCTTTAAACTGAACGGAGTCAAGATCGGGAAAAACGTAAAGCTGATCGGCTGGCCGTGCATTTTCCGGTTTCCCGGTTCTGCAATAGAAATTGGGGATGACTGCCTGATCCGCAGCAATTTCTGGTCCAATCTGATCGGGCTGTATCAGCGCACGATCATTATTGCAAAACGCGGAGGCGTTATACGCATCGGGAAGAATGTCGGAATTTCCGGTTCTACTGTCTATGCGTGGAACAGTATCGAAATCGGAGACAACACACTGATCGGAGCCAACTGCAAGATCCTTGATTCCGATCTGCACCCGATTGACGCAGAGGCGCGCAATATCAATAACTGGGACGAAGTAAAAACAGCGCCGATCGTGATCGGTAAAAACTGTTTCATCGGCTGTAATTCTTTAATCCTGAAAGGTGTTCATCTGGGGGACGGCTGTGTGATCGGCGCGGGGAGCGTGGTGACAAAGGATATCCCGCCGGCCTGCGTTGCAGCCGGAAATCCCGCAAAAGTGATCAGGAAACTCCCAGGAGTGGCAAACAAATGAAGCACTTGTTAAAAGCTATTGCATTTGTATTGGTGTTTGTCTTCGCCTTTTTTCTAGTAGTTTATTCTGTCCCCGATCAGTTTGAGCAGGCTTATCAGAGGGCAATTGTTCGTCAGTATGATTATTACAGGACGATCAAAGGTCACAAGATTGTCTTTATCGGAGAATCCGGGCTTTCTTTCGGACTGAATCTTGATTATATGGAGGAATTATCCGGTCTTCCATGTGCTATTCTGGGAAACCATTATGGGGAAGGGCTTCTTTTTCAATTAAACATGGCAAAATCAAATCTGAAGCCTGGAGATACTGCAGTTATTGTTTACACAAATTACACGATGCCTCCTGGTGAGGCAGAACTGCTTCTTTCTGGGATCGGGAAAAGGATTGACTTGTATCGTTTTTTCCCAAAAGAGCTGATGGGAAAAATCATTTTTGGATTTCCTTCCTATTTCAGAAAGAATCTGGATTATTGGAGGAAATGGGGGTATCATCCTCTAAGCCCATACTTTCTCCCTTCCTATGATGAAAGAGGAAATATGATTCTGCCCAGAGAGGAATGTCTCCTTCCTGAAGATTATACACAAGAAGCTGGAGATCATTTCGGATGGGCGGATTTCTGGGTCCAGAAGAGAGATATCGAGCCCGATTTTGTGAATAGTCTGAATAAATTTGTGTACTGGTGCCGCAGGAGAGATGTAAAAGTTCTTTTTACAATTCCGTGCTATTACGAAAAGGCGATCCCTGACGGATATGATGAAATGATTATGGAAGAATTTGACAACGCCCTAAGAGTAGCACTGGATGGGGAATTGATCTCTCATAGCAGGGACTATATTTTCCCACGGGAGTATATGTATGATACTGCGGCACACTGCAACACGATTGGTGCGAATCACAGGACAGAACTGTTGTATAGAGACCTTTCTCCATATATGGCAACGAAGGAGTAACTCAAATGCAGGAACTGGAATATCCGTTTCAGGCTCAATTATTGATACGGAAACGAAAGATGCTGAAAAAACAGCTTCTTGAAAAGGGCTCTTTTATAGAGAAGAAAATCGCGGTACTCGGTGGATCGACTACACATGATATCATTGATATTTTGGAGCTTTTTCTTCTTAATCAGGGAATCCGCGCTTCCTTCTACGAATCGGAGTATGCACAATACTGGAATGATGTGATGTTCGACAATCCTGAGCTTCGCCGATTCCAACCGGATGTTATTTTTATCCATACATCAAACAGAAATATATTTTGTTGGCCGGAAGCTTCTGACAGCAAAGATCAGGTTTATAAAAAAGAAGAAAATCTTTTTGAGCATTTTTCTCAAATGTGGAAGCGGCTGGAATCTGTTTACCACTGCCCGATTATACAGAATAACTTTGAATATCCATTTTTTAGGATACAGGGGAATCGGGATGCCTATGATTATCGGGGGAGAGTTCATTTTGTTACAAAAATGAATCTACTGTTTGCTGATTATGCTTCGGAACACGATGGTTTTTATATCAATGATATTAATTATCTGTCTGCAGATTTCGGCCTGGAGAAATGGGCGGATCCATCCTTCTGGTATATGTATAAGTATGCACTGTCATTTGATGCAATTCCGTCGCTTGCTTTTAATGTTTCAAACATTATAAAATCAATCTACGGAAAAAACAAGAAAGCTCTGGCACTTGATTTGGATAATACTCTCTGGGGGGGTATTGTCGGGGATGACGGACCTGAAAATCTCGAAATCGGACAGGAGACTGCTCTCGGTCAGGCATATAGTGAGTTTCAGTATTATCTGAAGGAATTGAATCAATATGGTGTGCTTCTTAGCATTATCTCCAAGAATCAGCCAGAAAATGCTGATGCAGGGCTCAGCCTCCCTCAGATGGTGTTGAAAAAGGATGATTTTGTTTCGATCAAGGCAAACTGGGAGCCTAAAAGTGTCAATCTCTCCCACCTCGCGCAGGAGATCTCGCTTTTGCCCGAAAGCTTTGTTTTTGTGGATGACAACCCGGCAGAGCGCGAAATCGTTCGTCAACAGTATCCTTCATCCGGGATACCGGTATTGAAGAAGGTAGAGGAGTATATTTCTGCAATTGACAAATCCGGCTTTTTTGAGGTGACGACTCTTTCCGGAGACGATTTGAAACGCACAGAAATGTATTCGCAGAACCTTCGGCGAGAACAGCATAAGGAGTTATTTGCGGATTATTCAGAGTATTTAAAGTCTCTTGATATGATTGCGGAAATACATCCGTTCGATAAAGCTGTGCTTTCGCGGGTGACACAGCTAACAAACAAATCAAATCAGTTTAACCTCACAACGAAACGATATTCGCAGGAAGAAATGGAAGCAATTTCACTCGATAATCGGTACATAACTATATATGGCAGCTTGAAGGATTGTTTCGGAGATAACGGAATCGTCGCAGTTACGATCGGAGAAATAAAAGGTGAAGAAGTCGATATTATCCTTTGGTTGATGTCATGCAGGGTGCTGAAACGGGATATGGAAAAGGCAATGATGGACATGCTGGCTCACGAGGCTGTAAAAAGAAAGCTCACAAAAATCAACGGTTTTTATTATCCTACCGCGAAGAACGGAATGGTGAGGTCCTTTTACGGGGAATTGGGTTACATAAAGGAATGGGAGGATGCCAACGGAAATGCAAAATGGGTGCTTGATATTTCTCAGGGATATCAAAACAGGAATACAATAATATCTATTAATCAGGAGGAGTAAATCATGGAAAGAACAGGAATCTTCGAAAAACTGAACGAAGTTTTTAGGGATATTTTTGATGATGAAACAATTACAGTAGGAGAAGAGACAACAGCAGCAGATATCGAAGGATGGGATTCTCTGACGCATATCAATCTTCTCGCGACTATTGAGGATGAGTTTGATATTAAGTTTGAAATGAAAGATATTGTAAAAATGAAGAACGTCGGAGAAATGGCAGATCTTATCGAGGATCAGCTGAAATGAGGATCCATCATATCGGATATCTCGTGAAGCATATTGAGGCAGCAAGAGAGAGATTTGAAGAATTAGGCTATAACTTAAAAACGGATGTTGTGAAAGATAAGGAACGTGGTGTTCTTATCTGCTTTATAGAGAAAGATGGATATCTGATTGAGCTGGTCTCGCCTGCAGGAGAAGGTTCATCAGTCAAATCTCTGATAAAACGCTACGGGAACACTCCATATCATATCTGTTATCAGGCCGATGACTTTGACAGAGACCTTTCTGAATTGGAGGCTGGTGGTTTTCTCCGTATCGATAGTCCTTCACCTGCTCCTGCAATAGAGGGAAGAAAAGTTTGCTTTCTTCAAAATTCGCAGATAGGAATGGTAGAGTTGCTGATGTAAATCACTTTGTTTTTTAGTAATTTCGTCAGAAAACAATGGGAGAATTTTGATCTGTCCATGTAAGACTTTTTCCTGAAGAGGGAGATCTGCAGTATGTCATTTGTCTCGTCCTCCTTTTATCTCATGATGGCCGTGCTGGTGCCTGTTTATTATCTGCTTTTCAGGTTCAAGCCTCAAATTCAGTGGCTTGTACTGCTGGCGGTAAGTTATATTTTTTATGCTTATTCATCTGCTAAATTTGTCGCCTTTCTTTTGGCATCGACAGTCATCTCATGGATTTTTCCTCTTTTATTTCAGAGAGAGGAGACACGCCTTGAAGATGCTCTTTTCGGACAGGAGCAGCTGTCTCAGGAGACGAAAAAACAACTGAAAAAAAAGACTGCCTTAAGAAAAAAGTATCTTATGGCAGCTTGTCTGTCGTGCAATCTTGGCATCCTTGTCTTTTTAAAATATGCTGGTTTTTTAAACAGAATCGCAGGAGGAAGCTTTGCTTTCCATGTAGCGCTTCCTCTGGGTATTTCTTTTTATACTTTTCAAAGTCTGGGATATTGTATTGACGTATACAGGGGAATGGTGAATCCGGAAGCCAATTTTCTGAAGCATGCTCTTTTTATCTGTTACTTTCCCCAGATCAGCCAGGGCCCGATTGGAAAATATGAGAATCTGGGCCCGCAGCTTTTTGCCCCGCATGGTTTTGAAGGACTAGAGGTCCGAAGAGGGGTTGAGCGCTTTTTAATCGGACTGTTTAAAAAACTGGTAGTGGCAAACAACCTGGGCCTTTTCGTTGATTCTGTTTATAATACGGTTCCGAATCGCTCCGGGATAGTCCTTGCTCTGGCAACAGTCTTATACGCTTTTCAGCTTTATGCTGATTTTTCGGGTTATATGGACATGGCATGTGGTGTTTCCCAGTGTCTTGGAATCCAGCTTGCTGAGAATTTTGAAACACCTTATTTTTCTGGTTCTATCAGTGAATTCTGGCGCAGATGGCATATCACCTTAGGCGCATGGTTTCGTGATTATCTATATTATCCTATCCTGCGATCTTCCACTTTTTCCAAATTAGGGAAGGTGTTGAGAAAAAAGGGGAAGAAAAAGCTGGCGCAAAAGTTGCCGGTATCTCTTGCTCTTTTTGTGACCTGGTTTCTGATTGGTTTGTGGCATGGTGCTGATTATACGTTCATCTGCTATGGGCTTTATCATGGGATGTTTATTATCCTTGATACACTCCTGTCGGACTTTTATGAAAAAACAAGGCAGGGACTTTCTGTCGATACGGCATCGTGGTTTTGGACTTCTTTCCGAATTCTGAGAACTTTTTGCATAACCTGTTTTGGATACATCCTTTTCAGAGCAGACGGTATGTCTACCGCATGGCTTGTGCTGGAGCGTATTTTCAGGTTTTTCTATTATGAAGGATGGAGCACAGGCTTCTATTCCGAACAGTTTGACATATTCTACTGGTGCTGCATTGCCATTTTGCTTCTTGCACTCTTTGGAATGGAACTGATCGAACGGAAAGAAAGTGTTATGTTCTGGCTTGACAGGCAAAAGCTCCCAATCAGATGGGGCATTCTATATTTTCTTATCGGCTCTGTCCTTTGTGTGGTTCTGTTTTCTGATGTCCATGAGGCAAGCGCAGGGAATTTTCTGTATTTTAATTTTTAGGAGGAGAAGATGACAGCGAGAAATAAAGGGAAAGCAGCTATCTGCTTCGGGCTTTTTTCAGCGATCTCTTTTCTTTCTGCTTTTGCAAGTATCTGCCTGGGAGTTTCTGCAAAAAGTTGTTTTATTTTTTCAATCTATCAGATTTTCCTGATATTTTTCCCGGGTATTGCTGCATTTCTCTGGCTCTATCCGGGAGAGAGAGTCTCTCCCTTCAGTCTTATTTTTCTGTCATTTGCCATTGGGTATGGGATAAATATCCTTACATATTTTCCTGTTGTATTTATCAGTCCTACGCAGGTGGGGATGACAGTTGTATTGGCAGCCATAACGCTGTTTTTTGCAATTGGAGCTTTCTGCCGTAGGAAACCGATAGAGATCTTAAAGCTCGGGAAAGAAGATGTATTTTTTATTGTACTGTTTGTCTTGTTTTATGGCGTTGCTTTTTTCGGATACTGTGGTAATACACTCCCGAGCCTTACAGAACCCTCCATGTATTATCATCAGGATGGGCTCTATTGGGTCGAAAATGCAGCTGCACTGAAAATTACATTTCCCCCTCAGGAACTACGCTATAGCGGCATGAGGCTTTTTTATCATTATTTTGCCAGTATCTATGTTGCAGTAGCCAGTTTCATTACAGGGATAGACTGTTTTACTATTGCTTATTCTCTATACAACCTCTGCCGTTGCCTTCTGCTTTTCGGTGGGCTGTATTTCGCTTCACAGGTATTTATCAGTGGGGAAAAAATGCAGATTCTGTTTCTTGTTTCTGTGCTGTTTACCACTGGAATTGAACGATATACCCTCATGAAGTACGTGAATCAGCTGATTTTTCTGCCTTTCGGGTTTGATATTGCTGTGGGATATGGCGCTTATTTTGCAGCTTTTCTCTATCGACAGTTTAAAACAGCAGTGTTCAGAAAAGATCTGCTTTTCCTGTCTGCGGTTTCATTGTTCCTTTGTATTGGCCACAAGGCTCCTGTTGCGGTTATTTATATCTTTTTTTCAGGTGTTCTATGTCTGGGATGGCTGTTGAAAAAGAAGTATAAACACGCATTCTATTATGGGGGAGCCATTCTTGTGGTATTTTTTATTGTGATGATAGGCTGTATTGGGTTCCTTCTTCCGGGAGAAAGCAGAGTCAGTGCCGGAAGCTTCAGTCTGAATGCCTCTTTGAAAAACACTCATTTTTATGAGATACTGCATGCCTACAGGCGTTTGTCCGAAGCGGGTTCACTATGGGATAAGGCAGTATCTGCTGCGACCTGGGGCGGAGCGATGGCTTTGTTCCTTCTGTGTATCCATCCGTTAATGTGGTATATCATGCTCCTTGGGATAATAGAAGCATTCCGAGAGAGAAAATGGGACAGTATAAATCTAGCATTGGTCCTTTCAACAATAACGGGTACTGCTCTGGGTGTTTTGAATGAACAGGAGGGGATGAGCCAGCTTTATTACTGTATAGCCGGTTATGTACCCGGATTTCTGTTCGCTATGAGGAATATTAGCAGGGAAAGAAAAAAAAGGGGCTGGACAGCTCTGAAAGCTGCCCTTATGGTTTTCTTTCTGATCTGGGGGATGAAAAACTTCTTTGTCGATTCCGGCATGGTAGAAACGGCGGTATTTGTCGGGAAAAAGATTGTTCGTGGATATTCGGACAACCGCATAGAGGGAGATCCTATATTGGGATATCCTGCAAACAGTCTCCAGCTGTCAGATTATGAGGCTCTTAGTTGGATCCGGGACAATACCGAAAAAGACTGCCTTATCGTGTCAGACAGAGATGTTCGGCTGGAACAGAGAGTTTATATGTGTTATGGTACTTTCTCCGAGAGGCAGATGTATCTTGAAGGAGATGTCTATTTATACGGAGCCTACAGCAGGGAGCGGGAGGAAAGACGAGATCGGATCAGATGGCTCTATCTCAATGATGAGGAAGCATTTGAAAAAATAAAGGCGGATGGCGCTGATTATATTATTCAAACAAAATGGATCAGGCCGGAATACCTCGGCAAAGGCTGTACACCTGTCTTTGAGAATGAAACCATCAGAGTCTGGAGAATAAATGCCTGACTTCTTCCTGTTTCAGCCGAAGCAGTTCCAGTTCAAAGTCCTGCCGGTTTTTACGGTTGATCGTTTCCAAAATCATACCGGAAAAAATCGACTGTATAGATGCAATCATGATAAACCCGCTTACGATCAGTGTAGGAAAACGAGGAACAAAGCCGGTTCGGAAATACTCTGCAAAAACCGGAAGGAAAAGAATCAGAGAGATCCCTGCAAGAACTGCAGAAATGAGCCCGTAAAAAACCAGCGGCTTATAGGTCCGGAACAAACGCCATATGGTACGGAGGACCTTTAGCCCATCCGAATAGGTGTTCAACTTGGAAACGCTGTTTTCTGGCCGGTCGTGATAGTCTATGACCACGTTATCTGTAGCGAGATTCTTATCGATGGCGTGGATGCTCATTTCCGTTTCGATCTCAAAACCTTCTGAGAGTACCGGAAAAGTTTTGACAAACTGGTAGCTGAAAGCGCGATAACCGGTCAGAATGTCTTTAATATTGCTTTTGAACAGCATATTGATACTTTTTCGGACCAATCTGTTCCCAAAGTTGTGAAACAGGCGCTTGTTTTCTTCAAAGTAAGTGGAAGAGAGCCGATCGCCTATAACCATATCACATTGATGAGACAGTACTTTCTCAATCATTTCAGGAGCGGCTCCGGCGGGATAGGTATCATCCCCGTCTACAATGATATAGCACTCGGCATCAATTTCACGAAACATCCTGCGGATCACATTCCCTTTCCCCTGCCGGTATTCATGGCGAACAAATGCACCCGCTTCGGTGGCAAGCTCAGCAGTATTGTCCGTTGAGTTATTATCATAAACGTATATTCTGCTGTTGTCCGGGATTACTTTTTGAAAATCCCGGACAACTTTTCCTATCGTAAGGGCTTCGTTGTAACAGGGGATCAAAACTGCAACCTTGTCTCTGTTCATATCGTGCTCAAACTCCTCTCGGTCTTAATGAAATTGCAAGGCCCAGAAACAAAGGAAGTGCAGTGGCAAGAGCATAAAAATAATGAAAGGCAGTGATCGGGCCCGCAATGACTGTCAGCCACAGCGCGAAACAAATCAGCATAGGGTACAATACGGGAAACTGTTTTTTCAGGGCTAACAGGGCGGCACTGAAAAGATAGAGAATCACAAAGAAACCCATACTAAAAAAGACAGATAAAACGGACATCAAAGATATGCTGTCATATAGACTGATCAGAGAGTAACGGAGAGGTGCAAATATCGTGTTCTGTGTGAGATTCAGTCCGTTTGGCTGATAGATTTCAGCTGTAATGGTGGAAGAGCGTATATTGGGTGACCAGTATCCTCTGGTATGCAGGAGAAAGGCATCCAGATAGGTTCTGGGATAATGGAGACCGATTCGTATCCAGCTCTTCATATATTTAAAAGGGGAGGCGGAAAAGGAGCCCGAGAGGAAGACGCGGGGATCTTTAATCGGATCAGAGTTGTCAGGAATGTAGTTATTTGCCAGGATCGAATAGTCGGGAATCACTTCCCCCAGAATTTGGAAATCTGACTCTTCAAGATCCGGATTATCCATGCTTACCACGCGGGCGAGCATCTGAAGAGGAAGGCTGAGAGCCTCTCCGGATGCAGAGCGGGCAGCTCCTGCAACATCAAAGATGACATACCGGTATCCGGCAACGAGCAACAGAACAGAGAGGAAGATAATCAGCAGCCGCTTCGCCTGTCTGGAGCAACACAACATCAGCAGTGGAAAACCGACCAGAAAAGCATAATAACCATTGTTCCTGACAGTACAGAAGAAAAAGAAAAGAAGGATCAGACTGATTATACGGCCTCTGTTTTTCACAGAGGATTTTTCCTCTCGAAGCTCCCGAATCAGCAGAATCATAATCAAAAGGACTGCCCCTGCAAAGGGAACATCCTTGTACATTGTCACGGAGTAAAAACCGTTGATAGGATAAAGAGCATAGAAGAGGAAAGCGCAAATCTGGATGCCTATACTGGCCCCGTTTTCTGCCAGAAAACAGATACAAAGAGCAAAAAGAATCGCCATTACAGCCATCTGCAGAATAGAATAGACGGCAACACCGGCTTCAAGACCCCCAAATAGAGAGCCGATTGAAAGGCAGATCCTTATCAGAAACTGGTGGATAATCGGATGATGGTTGCTAAGGGGTGACAGACCGATCTGCTGACGGATCTCACCGATGGCATCGGAATTGACGTTGCCGGGAAAGCTGGCAAGAAGATACGGCAGCCAGAATAAGAGAATAAACCCTGCGAGGGGAAGTAGGCAGGCTCTGGAATTGCCGCTCTTGAAAGATGTAAAAGTCGGTTTTCTCAAAAGGACGGATAAAAGCCAGGAGAGCGAATAGAAGAAAAAAACAGCCATACCGACAGAACAGGCTGCTGTTCTGAGTGAAAATGTGAAAAGTCCGTTCACACGAAGCTCATGGTCGAGAGCAATCAGTATGCTGTAAAGAATACTGAGAATAGCCGAGGCAATTTTCACCGGTTTCAAGGCTTTTTCAGCGTAGAAACGCTGAAAGAAAAGGAAAAGAAGAAAAAAGAGAATTACCCATATCAGGTTGGGTTCGGAGTAGAAAAAGAAACGAAAAGAGCATGTGCATAGGAAGCTTAATATCGGTATTTCTGCGCGCTTCAGGTTCCTTTTTGTGCACGAAAGAGAAAACATGTTGTCCTCCTGATCATCTGCTTTATGCGGAATGTTCTGCGCTCCTTTTCCGAAGAATAAAGCCTGCAGGGAAGCCGCCTTGTCCGATCACGGCAAATAACAGCGCACAGCAAAGAAGAATGGCGCAAAGCACAGCAATTGCCCCTGTGGCATTTGTGAGATAGACTCCTCCGACCAGATGAAAATAACGTTCAAAAATATAGCCGTAATAGCAGAGAAAGGAGCCAAACTGCATACATCCGAAAATGAAGAATGCTGCAGGGCAGCAGGCAAACAAAACGGCGGTAAGCACGTCGGCTGTGTAAAAATACCGGTCATGCATATGCGGGAGTAAAAACGGAATCACCATGACCATCAAAACGGTTAGAACCAGAAAAACAGAAGAAGTCATTTTGCCTTTCCGGCAGATAAGAAGGCCTGCAATCAGCAGAACTGCCATGGCAGCAAAAGCGCAGAGAATCAGAATGGAGGAAATGCGTTCCGTATTTCCTCCGCCTTTCATCAGGGCTGTTAGAGATGACGCTGTATAGTTCAGTGCATCTCCGACAGTGTTAGCCTGATCTGCATAGAGTAGGACAGCGTCTTTGATAGGCCTGCCCAGGAGGACTGCCGGAAAAATCAGAATAAGATAAGTGATAGGAAAAACTCCGAACAGATACCATTTATATTTTTTCCAGACCCAGAGAATTAACCAGACCGGCATGATAAAAACAGCCTGAAGTTTGAAACCAAAAGAAAGAGCAATAAAATCCATGGAGAGGACGGGATGCCCTCTCTTTCCCGTTTCAGGATCCGGAAGAGCAAGTTCTAAGCCTAGTAAAGCAAGAGAAACAAAAATGCTGTCACATTGTCCCCATACAGCGCTGTTGAGCATCACTGTAGGCAGGAAGAGGACCAAAAAGAAGCAGACGACAGATGGGAAAGCATTTTTCCCACACTTTCGGACGAGCATCATGGAGGCGTAAGCGAGCAGAATATCAAAAAAAGTACTCAATAGTTTGATCAGATATAAATCCGGTATGTCTGAGTATGAAAACAATGCCATAAAATACAAATAGGGTATATTATAATTCCCTACAGAGTACTGGAGCCCCTTAAATCCACCATTAGTTCTGAAAAAATCCACCCATTTTGTAAGAAAGTCTTTATAATCCCATGTTTTATAATAAAAGAAATGGGCGCGAATAAAAAAAGCGGCGGCAATCAGAATGACAGATAGAATGACAGATCTTCCGGATCGCAGTGTGTCCGCCCGCCACAGGAGGAAAAGAGCGAATAATCCCTCCAGGATCAGCAGCAATATTACTCTGAAATCCATTGCTATTCCCCTCCTGACTTTTGAAAAGCGGAAAAATTTGACACAGTAGCGTGTTTTATGGTGTCGAGAACCTTTTGAATGATAATTGGTACAAGGACTCCCGCCGTAACATACAGAAGTGTTGTGGATGGGAGATCCTTTGGCCAGTAGTTCCACCAGATATTTGATTTATAAGCTTCCCAATCGAAATAATAAAAAACAGAGGGGAAAACATGGCTTAGCAGACCAAAAACGGTTTTTACTGCCATAAAGCCTAGAAAATGATTAATAGTGATGGAATAGGTATTATTGGCAATTAAGTTAACAGCTTTGCTCTTTCCGAACACTGGTTCGAGAAGCGTACAGATCCGAAACCAAAAAGCGACTCCGAGAAGTCCGGATAAGGTTGGCGTGAAAACTCCATAATAAAACTCTTCACACCAGGAGGGGAAAAAACGAGGCATTTTTCCGTAACGGAGAGAGATAAGGTATTTTAGGACAAAGATTATAAGAAAATAAAGGCCGGAAGGAATCCTGCGATCATAGGATTCGAAAAAACGCCTGTAATAAATGCCTGCAGCAAAATACGGCACAAAGTACAAAATACGTACCACGACAAGTTTCCATCCTACATGATGCCCGCACCATCCTTTGCCTGCAAGATAAGAGCCCAATACACCCAATGCAATACCCGTAAGGAACCAGACTGTTTCGTGGACATGGATGGGAATCTTCGAAATCAGTTTTCTCAGAAGAATATGGATACATTCCAGAAAAAACAGAGACACCATGTACCAGCCACCCAGATTATAAAGGAACTGATGCCCGTCATAGAGGGGGCTTACAAGAAGATTCCAGAGGGTAAAATCACCCCCGATAGTAAATCCTTTAAGCCTGGTGAGCTGCACAAAAACACCATATGCAAAATTATATAGGTAGATAGGGACAAGCAGATGTTTGGTTTTTTTTAACAGATAGCCGCCCACATTTGCTTCTGCCTTGGAGCTATAAAAATAACCGGATGCAAAAGTGAACATACCCATAAGCATCCCGTCAGTTGGAAACCAGTGCTGCAAAAAGGATAGTGCGGCCCCGTCAGCATGTTCTTTTACTACTAAAACAATGCCGATAGCATACAGAAGCTTGAAACGGTAGTCAATTTTCCTTTCGCTGGCCATTAAGGGCATCCTTTCCTTATTATGCGGATATTAATTTCTTCTGTTTTATAAATTGCAGAAGCTTTTTTGTAAGAGGAGATTCAATAAAGTAAAAGATTATTCCAACGGCAAAGCAGAGTACCAGATTGATCAGGCATTGCACCCATGTGCTGTGTACAAACAGAAAATGCCCGTCAAACAGTGTCTCCATCCCGTAATAGAAAATCTTCTGTGTGAGATAGATGTTGAAAGATGCTTTTCCCAGCAATTCCAGTGGTTTGCAGCTCAAATTCGCTTTCTCGATGAACCATCCAACAACGGGCACGATAAACATGGCAGGAAAGAGCGCTGTGTTTTTCCAGTAAGACTGGAATACCAAAGGCTGATATGACGTATAGCAGAGAATTAGTATCCAGCAAAACCCGAAGATGCCCATTCCGATTCTGAAGAGATTCGGAATACTATTAATGGAATAGAGAGCAAGATAGCACCCGAAAGCGATGTGGAAAGCATATCTCAGTACAATAAAGGTGTAGCATTCCACATTCATACCGTAGGCTTTCTGCAGAAGCTCATAGACAAAGGTTCCTATCCAGCAGATCAGGAGCCCTTTAGCACCTTTTCGCTCTATCAGGAGATAGACGAAGGGGACGAAAAAGACAAACTGGAACATAAACGGGATATAGTAGGTACCCGGACCCCATCCACCGGCCAGATACATCAGGAAAAGCTCTGTGATGGTTTTGGGAGAAAGAAAAATATGTGCGATGACCTCAACGAGATAAACCATCGTATAGGGTACGGCAAAACGGATCAGTTTGCTGATCAGCTGGGAAGGAGTAAAAGCCTGCTCCAGGGAATGGATTTGTGCTCTGGAGAAGGATTTGGAGTACAGGTACCCGGAGATGATCATCAGAGTGGGGATTGTCATTTGTACCCAGAAAGGAAAGAGCAGTTTCAGCCTCTCGGTTTCTGTCCATTGTGCATGGCAGATCACCACGTTGAACATGACCGCCCCTTTTATAACGTCGATGGTTGTGTTCCTTTTCATAATGCCTCCTGTGTGTCTTTGGAACGCTCCCGGCTATTGTATCAATAGGATAGTTTTCTCTGAAGTTGTCCTTTATCAGTAAAATAAAAGTATAAACGTTATAAACCGTTGCGTCAAGATTTTTCCATGAAATGCGCAAGTATCCCGGAAGAGAAAGAACCTGAGACTAAAAGATTCTGTTAATGGCACAATAAATCATAATAAACAACGTGTTGGACAGAATTTACATTTTGTTTGCTTTTCTTCTTTGGGGAGTTGTAGTATATTTATTATCAAAAGGCAAACAGCAGCTAATAGCAACTAACTTGAAATATTTTTGAAATATTTTGAAAATTATTGTTGCAATTTAGCTGCATTTGCGGTATTATATCAATCGATATATTAGTCGCGCGAAAAAGAAGGAAGTTAGTTTACCCGCGAGACGGAAATATACAGGAGGATTATTCTATGAAAACAAACCGTCTGTTAAGTCTCCTGCTTTGCCTGTGCATGGTGATAACGCTGTTCACCGGCTTTGCAGAGACGGCCAGTGCCGAGGACTATGTCACGTATACAGTCCAAACCGGCGATAATCTCTACACTCTTGTAGGGAAGATGGGAATGAATTATGGTACGGTAAAGTATGTTATCATGGCTTTGAACGGCTTTACCAATGAAGCGCAGTTAAGCCAGCTTCAGCCGGGTCAGACAATCATTTTGCCGACGTCTAACCAGGCTGCTGCTTCTTTGGCTACAAAAGCCAATGCTGCGGCTACTACTGCAGTTACAACAACAGCTGCTGCTGCCGCAACAACGGCAACAACGGCAACAACAACTACGTCTACAGCTGCGTCTACCTATCAGGGGTATACGCCTGCCTATTATCTGGTACAGCATAAGGTGCAGCAAGGCGAGACGCTCATCAGCATCTGCAAGGCTCTCGGCACGAACTACTATGACTATTCGTCCGTGATCCTCAAGCTGAACAACTTGGACAGTGCCAACAGCCTGACAGTTGGCCAGACGCTTTGGGTACCCGCAAAAGTAGGTTCCGCCGGTGGGACGATAGCGGTTATCGCATATTCTGTCAAAAATGGTGATACGATCAGCGGAATCTGTGCTAAGTACGACACGAGCTATGCAAACTACAAGGACGCAGTCAAGGCAGTTAACGCGAAAGTTGCCAATGTTGAAAAACTGAGTGTCGGCCAGACGGTTTATATCCCGGTCTACACCTCCTACAACAATGCAGTGGCGGGTAATCCCTCCACGGCAGCGGGCACTTCCGGTTCTCCAACCACGAACATTGCTACAGGGTATGCCATTGGCTTTACAGTTCCTGAAAGCGCCAAATACGGCAATCCGTTTGCAATTGTCGGCGGCCAGTCGAATGTGACGCGTGCCCCGGCAGGGACGACGGTTGTTGTCAGACCTAATGCTTATGACGGCTATGCAGTGAAGAGCATTAAGGTTGTCAGGACTGACAGCAATGCACATGTCCAGCTGAACGACTATGCCTTTACCATGCCGAGCAGTAACGTCCAGATCTCGATTGAGTATGCAGCAGGCAAGAAGATCCAGAAGATGCCGTCTTCCCACGGTACATTCGACACCATGGTGTATGGCGAGATGAGCACAACCGGCTTCTATGGCGATAAGGTTGAAATTGTCCCGTATCCGGATTACGGATATGAAATCAAAGAGGTTACAGTCAAAGACTCTAACGGGAAGGATATTACGGTTACCCAGAATAGAGATACAGGCGTCTTTGCTTTCACAATGCCGAATCTTGATATCCGTGTTACGGTAACATTCCAGCCCGCAAACAGCATCCGCCTGTATGCGAATTTCGGGACCTATCGCGGGAACGGTACAGTACTGTTTTATAAAGGCGATGCCCAGGTTACTGAGGCCAGCAGGGGCGATACGATCCGCGTAGTGATTGTTCCGGCTGATGGATGGATTATTGATCCTGCAACGACTGAGGAAGGCGGTAAAATTATTCCTAATCCGAACTTCAACGTTGAAGGATCTACGAAATATCCTCCTGTTGATGGGAAGAAGAGTTTTATTGCAAAGACAGCTCAAAACGAGGCCGAGATTGTCAAGGTTAATGAATATGTCTACGACATCAAGATCCCGGCTACGGGAACAGCCGGCCCTGTATATGTTGATGTAAACTTCAAGCAGAAGATTCCTTATGCTCTTGCGAAAGAGAATCTTTCCGGTACGCCGATGTATGGCACGGTTACTTTCACGGTCACAGATCCTGTGACTGGCGAAATCCGCAAGAATGCTGATTATGCATTTGAGGGGGATATTGTCGAGATCGTTCCTTATGCCGGAACCAAGGGAGAATACGGCAGAGGGTATGTATCCTATAAATATGATCCTGATGGGGTTGTAGCGGGATCTGGAACAGATCAGCATACGACTTTGTGGCCGAGCGGTGGAATGTTGCCAGATGCGAATTGGGAAGTCCGTGGCTACAAGTTTAGAATGCCTGCATCGTCTGTGAATGTTGAGCCGAGATTCTATGATGATGGTACTGATCCGTATACCATTGCAAGCACAGATGCTGTTGAGATTGACATCGCAGTTATGGATAACGAACATGGTACAATTGAGGTTCTTGACTCAACAGGTAAGAACAAGATCCATAAGGCAATTCCGGGCGATACGGTTATTATTCAGGTAACGGCAGACAAGGGGTATCGTGTCCAGAGAGAGGCATATGGTTCTCCGGTGAAAACACTATACGGCATCTATGTGAACTTCTGTGATAACGGACCGACGCTCACACGGCTTGATGGCACAGGATCATCCATTTCCTCTTCCGGTATTTCTCCGGGATCCATTAAGTTCCTGGATGAGAAAACGAATGAAACAGGCAATGCTGTGCTGAGATTTGAACTGGATACTCCGTTTACGACGGATGGAACAAATCTTTTTGGACTCCCTGTGCAGCTTACAGCTTTCTATGAGCCGTTCAATAGTTCCTATAAAGATGGCTCCGACGTAAATGTTACCAGGAATAAGGTTCAGCTCACAACGGCAAATGTTAACGACGGTACTACCTATGGCACTTTCTATGGAAATGAAAGCCCGGCACTTGCTGTGACGGCTTATGGTAGAAGCGGTAGTTCAAATGTCCAGATGTTTGTGAACGGCGCTGTGGCTCCTGATGGCACAACGGTTCAGGTTGGAACGACAGTTGGCTTTGTCTTCACTGTGAAGGAAGGTTATCGGCTTGACAGCGTTTGGAAGACCCGCAAGCAGGGTGGTGGCTATGATAATCAGATGCTTACATCTGTCGATGGGATCTATTACTACACCGTAACACAGAAAGATGCAGAAGCCATTGCCGGTGCATCGGGAGAACCAATCATAGAGTTCGAAGTCAGGACAGAAAAGATTGAGGCTAAAAAGCATTATGTGTACTATAGCCTTGTAAATGCACCTGGAAGTGCGAATTATACAATTGCAGTGAACACTGGTAGTGGTGCCTCTGCGAATCAGGAGGCAAAAGCAGGGGATGTTATTACGCTTACGATTGATAAGCCTGCTGCAATAGGCAGTTCTGGTGATCCGGTATATTCTCTCGCGCGTGTGATGGTAGGCGGATCTAACCTTTCAAACGGTGACTTGACTGAAGCCGGTGAAAAGTGGGTATACACTTTTGTGATGCCGGATGCAGATGTCACAACAGAGGTCGCTTACAAAGAAGCAGTGCTTCTTGATCTGAACTGATTCGAGAGCAAACTGTAAAAAAACAAATAATAATCAGGGGTGCTGGAAACAGCATCCCTGTATTTTTTTCTTGTTTTTCCGGAAATGATAGGATAAAATATCAGCAGAAAACAGAGAACGCATGGGAGAAAACGGGATGGAGAGAAGAGCACGACAATCCAATATAGAGTTGCTACGGATTTTCGCTATGCTGATCATTATTGGGCACCATTTTGCTTTATACGGGGGCCTGGGTGATTGTACAGAGGTCTATTTTGTCAACAGGGTCTGGATCCAGTTCCTTATGATCAGCGGGAAACTCGGAGTCAGTCTGTTTGTGCTGATCTCCGGTTTTTTTCTGATTAAAATGCCGAAACTGAGGATGGAGAAGCTTATAAAACTCTGGCTGCAGGTTTTTTTCTGGTCGGTTTTGGCTTATGTGGTATATTGCGTCATTGTGCGATATGCGGGGAATGCAGATGTTTTCCGCTTTCCTGAACTGGTTAAGAACTGTTTTCCTATTGTAAATCAGCACTGGTGGTTTGCCAGTACATACTTTGTTCTTTATCTTTTTTCACCGTTTCTGAACAGATATTTACTATCTCTGGACAAGACCGATTTTCAAAGGCTCCTGATTCTGATGTCGGTTTGCTGGTGTCTGATTCCCACGTTGCTGGGAAGGACGTTTGAATGTAATCATCTGTTGTGGTTTTTCTACCTGTACAGCTTAGCGGCATATATCAGGCTTTACGGAGTGGAAGAAGCAGTGCCCTGTTCAGGAGTGGGATGTGCCATTGGAGCGATTCTGCTTGCCTTTGCCGTACTGTTCTGTATTGACCGCGTGAAGATTATTTATTTGAATATGACAAACTATCGGACAGGATATGACTACCTGATGGGAGAAAGCGGAGAACAGAGGCTTATGCTTCTGATTATGGCTGTTTCTCTGCTGTTGTTTGTTGGGTTTCTGAAGATAAGTATTCGAACGAACAGAATTATTAACACTATTTCTTCTGCGACATTTGGAATTTATCTGATTCATGACAATCAGTACATTCGGTCGATACTCTGGTATCTGATAAACAGAGGGAAGGAATACAGCATGAGGCCTGTTTTTATTCCGTATTCTGTTGGGGTAATGGCAGCGGTATTTATAGCCTGCATGTTAATTGAACTGATGAGAATCCAGATTCTGGAAAAGCATTATCTGAAAGCAGTAAAGCGCATTGGCAGGTTAGTTGAAAACAGATTGGACAGCAGCAGATTAATGGAATGAGGCAAAACAGATGGACGGGAGAAAAAATAATTCCATAATGGTTTCAGCAGTATACTGGGGATGGGGAATCTGTATGGCACTCATCCTGGCCCTGATTTTTTTCTTTTCTGATGATATCTATGCCTGCAAACAGGAATTTGCAAATTTGTTTCTTCTGCTGGTATTGGGCATGGCAGTGTGTTGCGGGATCTGTTGGTTTTTTATGCAAAGGAAGAAACAGATCTCCGGTAAACTGGTGATCTTCATCGGCATGATCTTTATGGCGTTTCAGATCTGGCTGATGAAGTATTATGTTTTCCAGACAGACTGGGATGTACAGGGAATTATCATGTCGGCCTGGCAGGCAGCAAAAGGGGAAGTAATTGATGCATATACGTTTTCTGTTTATCCGAACAACATTCTCCTGACTTATTTTTTTTCGAGGATCTTGCGTTTTGGAACGGCACTCGGGCTTGCGGAATATCATGCTTACGATCTTCTGCTTATTCTGCAAAGCTTTCTTTCTTTTCTGACAGGTCTGCTCTTATTCTATTCAATAGATCGGCTTACAAAGAAAAGAAACATTGCCATTTTTGGTTATGTAATCTATCTTATGTTGATTGGACTCTCCCCATGGGTATCCATTCCTTATTCGGATGCATTTGGTCTGTTTTTTCCTACGGCTATTCTGGCATTGTATCTTTATTCCGCCGAGGGAAGAGCATTTTCTGCCATGAAATGGGCAGGGATCGGATTCCTTGCCTGGTTCGGCTATCAGATAAAGCCTACAGTAATGATCGTTATGATTGCAATAGCTATCATAGATTTCCTTTCTGCCTGTAGAAACAGAGGATTCATGACACTTGCATTCCAGGCCCTTTTTCTGGCGGGAGGGATTCTGATCTCATCTTTTACAGTCTCTTTTGCTTATCGGTATTTCGGTTATGAGGTAGATCCGGAAAAGACGTTCGGCCCGGCTCACTTTTTCGCAATGGGGTTGAATGAAGATTCCATGGGGATATGGGCTGCGGAGGATGTCAATTACTCAGAGGCAGTTCTTACTGCGAAAGAAAGAACACAGGCAGATCTTGAACTTGCCAAAGAACGCATTTCGAATATGGGATTACGCGGACTTATGAGACAGTATAAAAGGAAGCTTTTGACCAATTTCAATGACGGGACGTTTGCCTGGGCACAGGAAGGAGATTTCTTCCGGATCATTCTTGAAACCAGTAACGAAAAATTGGCAGAGAAAATCAGGAGTTTCTATTACACTGACGGTTCACATTACAGGTTATTCCTCAATTCTGAGCATGCCATCTGGCTTGCAGTAATGGTCTTATCTTTTTTCTCCTGTTTTACAGAAAAGAACGAAAAAATTGCGGTTATTATGCTGACTTTGCTGGGATTTGTTCTGTATGGCCTTCTCTTTGAAGCAAGGGCAAGATATGTGTACATTTTCAGCCCATTCTTTATCATCCTTGCTGTGTCAGGGTTCTGTGAACTTGGAAAATGGGGAAAAAGATTCTCTACGTAAAATACTGCTCAATGAGTCGGCTTCCTGAAAACAATAATCGTTGAGAAAAGCTTACTGGTGTGATATAATTTACTGGCAACAGAAGGTCCGGGGCGATTTGCGTTTTGCCGGGTACTCCAACTGGGAGAAAATGATCTGTTACGGAGAATGAAGTAATATGAAATTAGGTATTATCGGGTTGCCGAATGTCGGCAAATCGACTCTTTTTAATGCGATAACCAATGCCGGTGCACAATCGGCCAACTTTCCTTTCTGCACAATCGAACCGAATGTGGGTATGGTTACGGTACCGGATGAGCGGGTTGATTTCCTCGCCGGGCTTTATAACCCCAAAAAAGTGACCAATGCGGTCATCGAGTTTGTGGATATCGCAGGGCTCGTGAAAGGAGCAAGCAAGGGCGAAGGCCTGGGCAACAAGTTCCTGGGCGACATCCGGACGACGGATGCAATTGTCCATGTGGTGCGCTGCTTTGATGACGAAAACATCATCCATGTAGAAGGCGGAGCGGATCCACGCAGGGATATTGAGATCATCGACATGGAGCTGATCCTGGCGGACATGGAGATGATCGAGCGTAGGATCGACAAATCCATGAAGGCTGCCAAAGGGGATAAGAAATTCCTCCATGAGGCGGAAGTTTTCAAAGCCCTTTATGAACACCTCAATGACGGAAAGAGTGCACGCAGCTTTGAATGCGACAAGGAAGATGCCGAGATTATAGCCACATCCGACCTGCTGACCATCAAGCCGATCATCTATGCTGCTAATATGGATGAAGACGGTATTGCAGACTATGAAAACAATGCCTATTATCGTGCTGTTGCAGAGATTGCCGATGCAGAAGGCGCAAAGGTTCTTCCGATCTGTGCCAAGATGGAAGAAGAAATGGCGGAGCTGGATGCGGAAGACCGGCAGCTCTTCCTGGAGGAGATGGGGCTCAGTGAGTCCGGCCTTGACAGGATGATCAAGTGTTCTTATGATCTCCTCGGGCTCATTTCCTTCCTGACCTGCGGTGCAGATGAGTGCCGTGCCTGGACCATACGCAAAGGAACAAAAGCCCCCCAGGCAGCGGGAAAAATCCATAGTGACTTTGAACGCGGGTTTATCCGGGCGGAAATCGTGGCTTTTCGTGACCTCAAAGAGTGTGGAAGTATGGCAGCTGCGAAGGAAAAAGGCTTGCTCCGGTCAGAAGGAAAAGAATATGTTATGCAGGACGGAGATGTCACTCTCTTCCGTTTCAATGTGTAATCTGATTGCCGTAAAACGGAAGCGGCAAAATTAATCATACATTGGAGGCGCTTTATGATAGCTATTGCATGTGACCACGGTGGATATCAGTACAAACAGATGCTGATGCAGCATCTCAAAGACAGAGGAATTGAATACAAAGACTTTGGTGCCTGGTCGGAAAAATCCTGCGATTATCCTGATTACGCACGCCCTGTCGCGGAAGCTGTGGCAGCTGGTACCTATGAGAAAGGGATCCTGATTTGCGGAACGGGAATCGGTATGTCAATTGCAGCAAATAAAGTGCACGGAATCCGTGCAGCTGTCTGTGGGGATGCGTTCTCCGCCAAAGCAACGCGCGAGCATAAT
This sequence comes from Oscillospiraceae bacterium, assembly GCA_017406005.1. Taxonomy (GTDB): domain Bacteria; phylum Bacillota; class Clostridia; order Oscillospirales; family Oscillospiraceae; genus Limivicinus. Next base: position 28,112 of record JAFQZI010000106.1, read on the forward strand.
GATGCCAACATCCTCTGCATGGGAGCGCGTGTGATCAGTGAGGCGAAAGCGCTTGAGATAACGGATATTTTTCTGGATACACCGTTTTCCGGAGACGCACGGCACATCAGAAGAATCTCGAAGATTGAGCCCTGAGCATGGCACGTCGCTCAGAGTTTTATAAAGGCAGGCGCAAAAAAAGAAATATTGCCATCATTCCGGGTGTTATCCTTCTTCTGATCTTCAGTGTCGGGATTGTCCTTTTCTACAGCACACAGAAGTATGCCGTGGTTTCCGACGATGGGGTCGCGGTGGAGCTTCCGTTGCTCACCTCCGGTGAAGCAGCTTATGATGATGAGGGAAATGAGACTAGAGTTTTTGAGTCGGTGTCGGTTAATATCCAGTTTGAAGAGGCGGATTATTCCGATGTTCCTGCCGTAGCGGGAAAAGGAATTCAGCCGATCCGTGCAATCTTTGTCCCTTATGATGATATTTCGGAAGAAAAGATCACGGGCTATGCCAATCGTCTTTCCAGCGGTAACGCACTGCTTCTCGAACTGAAGCGAAAAGACGGTTATCTTGCCTGGTTTTCTGAATCCCAGGTTGCCGGCGCTTATGGGCTGAATATGATGCTGCCCGAGAAGAAAGACGAACTGATTGCCATCGTTTCAGAGCTGAAAGCGAACAATGTTTATGTGGCAGCGCAGATCAGCTGCTGCATGGATGAGCTTCTCGGTTCCAGAAGCGAGAATTTCTGCCTGAAGAACCAGTACGGCAACAATTATTATGATGAAAACGGATACTGGCTCGACCCGTACAGCACAGTTGTGCGCAATTATGCCGCACAGCTTGTTCAGGAACTCTGGGATATGGGGTTCGACGAAGTTGTTCTCAACAATGTGATGCATCCCGTGGCAGAGCCGATCGAGAATGCAGACGGTACAAAAACGGAAACCGTTCTTTATACCAGAGAGATGTCTACTATTCCGACTCCGTTGGGAGCTGTGAGCGGGTTTGCAGTCAATGTTGCGGAACAGCTGGAAGACCGGGAAGAAGGGAAAAGGCTTTCGATCTATATCAACAGCCCCACGGCACTTGTGCGTGCGGACAAAGCGAACGGCCAGGATACGGAACTGTTTTTCAAACTCTATGACCGAGTTTATTACAATACCGATAAATACGCCTATACCTTCAACGTGCAGGATATAGAACCGCTCTGTACCGTCGGCAGTATCAAGAACCGTTTTGTGCCGGTTGTCATCAACTATCTGCCCGATAATACATCGTGGATTCTGGTGGACCAGGAATAGGTTCGGGTGATTTATGAAACAGTTGCGTTCCAAAAGGATCCTGACTGCCGTGATCCTCTTTACGCTTGCGGTGATCTGGGGGCATTCCCTTTTGGGGAGAGAGGCATCCTCCGAGGAGAGCAGTTTTGTGATGGATCTGCTCACACCGCTTCTGGAAGTGGTTGTTGGCAAGGGCAACGTCACGGAACATCTGGTCCGGAAGCTTGCACATTTCTGTGAGTTTTTTGTATATGGCATAGAACTCCAGCTTTTCTTTGCCCTCTCAAAAAGCAGGAAGAATGCATTCCTTCTTGCTCTTTCCCATGGCCTTTTTACGGCTTTGGTGGATGAGACGATCCAGATTTTTTCCGGACGTGGGCCGATGATTCAGGATGTCTGGCTTGATTTTTCTGGAGTGGCAGTCGGGGCATTGATAACACTTGCTGCCACAGCGTTGAAAAAAGATAAGAAACCATAATCATTTTAATATGGAGGTTCAGTATAATGAATATTGAGAGAAGAATCGAAGAACTTGGGATCCGTCTGCCGGATTCCTCTCCGCCAAAGGCGATGTATATTCCGGTTAAGCAGGTTGGCAATACCCTCTTTGTCGCGGGGCAGATCCCGATGGCAGACGGTGTGATGCTCTATCCGGGCCATGTCGGTGAAGAGGTGACGCTGGAACAGGCACAGGAAGCTTCCAGGCAGTGCATTGTCAACATGCTCTCTGCACTTCGAACCTATCTTGGAGATCTTGACAGAGTAAAGAACATCGTGAAAGTTCAGGCTTTTGTCAGCAGCAGGATCGGTTTTAATCAGCAGCATATCGTAGTCAACGCTGCTTCACAGCTTCTTTATGATATTTTTGGAGAAGCGGGCCGCCACGCAAGGACTGCCGTCGGGGTCAATCAGCTCCCGATGGATGCGCCGGTAGAAATTGAAGCTATAGTAGAAATCTGAAAATAATATACAGCAGACCCGGATATCTGAAACAGGATACCCGGGTTTGTTTTCGCCCCGATACCAAATACTTGACGTTCCCGACTTAATAGACTATAGTTATCCTATAAGTTTTTGCTGTGGTAAGGAAGGAGGAATTCTCTCTCATGTATGATATGTTGCTGTCTCCGATGAAAATAGGCAGTATGACCGTAAAAAACCGCACGGTAATGACGGCTGCAGAATTCAGCCTTGGGCAGACAAACGGCAAACCTACGGAACGATTAATGGATTATTATGAGGAAAGGGCAAAAGGCGGGGTAGGCTTAATCATTCCTGGGATTTGCCGTGTCAATGATATGGGCGGTGCATCGACTTTTACGCAGCTCGCCATGAGCCATGACTATCATATTGAACCAATGCGTGAATTTGCCGAACGCATCCATCGGCATGGTGCGAAACTGTGCATTCAGCTTCATCATCCGGGCCGGCAGGGGATGGCCAGTGCCATTAATTCCTTACCGTTTGTGATTCCGGTTGCCGACCGGTTTCCGGGCGTCATGGATCAGATTTTCAAATGCACGCCTCTGCTGCTTGGAATGGAAGCCAAAGGGATTTGCTTTTCCGTCCAGGCACCTTCCAAGGTGGAACTTGCCAAACACGGTGCAACGAGAATGCATGCCATGTCAAAAAAAGAAATGCATGCGCTCATTTCCGACTTTGTTGAAGCTGCTGTACGCTGTCAAAAAGCAGGAGTCGACTGTGTTGAACTCCATGCCGGACATGGCTATATTATCCAGCAATTCCTCTCTCCTCATACCAATCGACGTACGGATGAATACGGCGGCAGTTTTGAAAACCGCTTGCGTTTTCTCACGGAGATCATTCAGGGAATTCGGGAGCACTGCGGGCGTGAATATCCGCTTACCGTCAGGTTGACCGTTGACGAGATGTATGCGCGTATCGGACGGGCAGGCATCGGTTATGACCTGGAAACAGGAAAGCAGATCGCAAAGCGGCTGGAAGAGTTGAGTGTGGATGCGATCAATGTGACTTCTGCCTGCTATGATGCCTATAATTACTGGCTGGAGCCGACCTCCTTTGAACCGGGCTGGCGTAAATATCTTGCACGTGAGATCAAAAGCGTGGTTTCTATTCCAGTGATTGCAGCAAATGTCATTCGGACACCCGAGCAGGCTGAACAACAGCTTGAAGAAGGTGATCAGGACTTCGTAGCATCAGCGCGCACGTTTATCTGTGACCCTCATTGGGTTAATAAGGCTGCTGAAGGCCGCCAGGATGAGATCCGCCGCTGTATCGGATGCCTCAATTGTATCCGTTCGTTTATGACAAATGCTGGAATCGGCAAACCGGGCGAATGCGCACTGAATATGAGCGTGGCAAGAGAAAAGATGTACTTCAGTATGCCGCGGGACGGTGAAGGCAGAAAAATCGTAGTGATCGGTGCCGGGCCGGCAGGGCTTACTGCGGCGCAAACGCTTGCCATGCGTGGTTTTGACGTGAGTGTCTTTGAAAAGGAGCAGAAACCCGGTGGGCAGGTATTAACTGCGGCAGAGTGCCATCTAAAAGATAAACTTTACTGGTGTATTGAGGATCTGATTGTAAATGCTCAAAAAGCCGGAGCAACCATCAGGCTCGGATGCGAGCTGACTGCAAAGGAAATTGCTGAGATGGATCCTTGGGCTGTTATAGTATCAACCGGGGGTGAGCCAATCCGTCCAGGCTCGATTTCAGGGATAAACGGTGAGAATGTCTTTACCGCACCGCAGATCATTCATCGGGAAGAGATATTGAAAGACTCAAGAGTTGTTGTGGCAGGTTCCGGTATGACAGGGCTTGAAACAGCAGAAATTCTGAATGAGACAAACAATCAGATCACGGTTATTGAGATGGCAGATGAAATTGCTCCGGGCACCTGGTTCCAGCTTGTAGATGATGAGATGGAGCGTCTGGCTGGCACCGGTACACAATTTGAACTGAACACAAAACTGCTTGCAGTAGACAGCAAATTTGTCACGGTAGAGGATGTCAGGACCGGTGAGCAGCGACGGATCCCGGCGGATTATCTGGTTCTTTCGCTTGGTGTGCGGCCTGCGGGCAATCTTGCCCGAGAGCTTGATCTGCTGAGTGTTCAGCGTATCTATTGCGTAGGCGATGCGGTGAAGAGCGGCACCATAGCGGATGCCTGCCACAGTGCCTATGATACCGTAATGGCTATTCTTTAAAACAAATAAAAGTAATGATTAGGAGAGTGAAGAGATATGATCTCGTATAAAAACATCATCGTTACCGGAGCATCGAGTGGAATCGGGAAATCCATTATGGAGGAATTGCTGGAGCAGGAAGGAAACCGTATTCTTGCTGCCTGCCGCCGTGCTGAAAAGGTTGCAGGATATGGGGAAAATGTTGTCCCGTTTTCCTGTGATCTAAGTACACAGGAAGGAATGGATGCCCTGTTTGCAAAAGCAGAAGAATTGTTCGACAAGGTTGACATCTTTTTCTGCAATGCAGGTGCACCGTACTATGAGCGCTTTGATTATGAAGACTGGAATCGTATTGAGAGCATTTTCCGGGTCAACACCATTTCCCATATTTATGCTTACTCGAAATACCTTCACCACCTCAACGGGCGGGAAGGACGGCTGGTATACACCATTTCAGCCATGGGTGAAATGGCATTGCCCGGTTATGCGCTCTATGCTGCTACAAAGTTTGCTATGAAGGGATTTCAGCAGGCGATTCGCGATGAAACGCCGGACAATCTGAAGATTACCTGTGTCTATCCCGTCTCGACCAAGACAAACTTCTTTAACGTTGGCGGCGGGGGCCGTAAGGTTGAGCCGCCGTTTCCCGTACAGGCGCCGGAGAAAGTCGGTAAAGCTGTTGTCAAGGGTGTGAACAAGCTCAAAGAGCATATTTATCCCTGTTCAGCATATTTGCCGAGTAAGTATCTGATGAAAGTTGTCCCGCCTGTCAAATCGATGTACGTCGGAGCCCAGAAAAGAAAACTCCACCGCTTTGTCAAACGCCTGAAAGCGGAGGAGGAAGGAATTCTTGAAAATATGAAACTGAAGCATACAATGAAATGAGGAGGAAGCATCATGGGAAATATTCATGACATTACCCGCGACGCCTTTATGCTGAGAGGACCGCTTTCCAAAAAGGGTTACGACTGGTGGTGGCATTCTCTGACCGCTGAACATGCCGAGACCGGCGAGAAAAAGCCTTTTTATATCGAATTTTTCGCCTGTAATCCGGCACGTGCCAAGGATGAACCTGTCATTGTCTGGAACGACCCCGAAAAACAGAAGCAGGGTATTCTGCCTTCTTATGTGATGGTCAACGTCGGTTACTGGGGAGAGGACCATGGACAGCTTCATAACTTTTACCCCTGGAAGGATGTAAGCCTGCATCCTGATGCACCTTTTGCGATCTCATGCGGCGGATGCACCTGTTCGGAAACACACACGGAGGGCAGTGTAAGTGTTACACCGGAGCAGGTGAGAGAACATCCGGAGTGGATGTGTGACGCCGGGAGTATGAGCTGGAAGCTCGACATCGACAAACAGATTGCTTTCCATGTCGGCTATGGTGCGAGCAGGTTTTTCCGGAATATCAACGCGTTTGAGATGTTCTGGCACGCTGAAGGAATGAAGACCAAATACAGCGGCGAGATTATTCTCAACGGAGTGAAGTATCTTGTCCGTCCGGAAACCTGTAACGGATATGCTGACAAGAACTGGGGCGGCGACTTTACTTCTCCATGGGTCTGGCTTTCAAGCAATGATCTCAGGAGCCGCATCACCGGAAAGAAATTGGAAAACTCCGTCTTTGAGATTGGGGGCGGTCGCCCGAAGATCGGCCCTGTTGCATTGAACCGAAAACTGCTGGGCGAGTTCTACTATGAGGGGAAGGACTATGAATTCAACTTCTCAAAATTCTGGACTCTTTCCGGTACAAAGTTTGATTGTGAAGAGACGGAAGATGAAATCCATTGGCATGTTGTGCAAACAACGGCGAAGGCGAAGCTTGACACGGAGATTCGATGCAGGAAAAAGGATATGCTGAATATTAATTATGAAGCCCCGACCGGGCTCAAACGACATAACCGCCTTTGGAATGGAGGAACCGGAACAGGTGTGCTGAAGCTCTATGAACGCGGCCTGTTCGGGAAAGAGACCCTGATTGATGAAATTGAAGCAGTCAACATCGGCTGTGAGTTCGGAGAATACGACAGCGTATGACTTCTTTCATGGGAAAGATTCTTCGAGTGGACCTGGTCACGCAGACTGCAGACAGTATCAGTGTTCCACCGGAGATTTATGAGGCAGTTCTTGCCGGCAAAGGGTTGGAGGCATGGTATCTTTACAGCCATATTCCTGCAGGAGCCGATCCTCTCGGGCCGGAGAATATTCTCGCTTTTGCAGCAGGAGCACTCTGCGGCACCGGTGCATTTCTGACCGGGCGCTGGACTGTAGCCTGTAAGAGTCCGCTGACCGGCGGTTGGGGAGATGCCAATTGCGGGGGGCTCTTTGCACCGGCTATCAAACAATGTGGTTATGATGCAATCTTTATTTCCGGAATTGCTGAAAAGCCGGTCTACCTTTTCTGCGACGGGAAGAACGTAGAAATACGTGATGCTTCCGCCTACTGGGGGCTTGATGCCACAGAGACGGAAAAGGCGCTGCATGCGGATCTTGACGGAATATGCCGTAAAAAACCCTGTATTGCATGTATTGGTCCAGCCGGAGAAAAATGCTCCTTCATCTCCGGTATCTGCAACGAAGGTGGGCGCATTGCTGCACGCAGCGGCGTCGGGGCTGTCATGGGCAGCAAAAGGCTTAAGGCTGTGGTGCTCGCCGGCGCGAAGGCAATTCCCTGTGACGACCCGGCGAAGGTTAAGGCACTTTCGAAGGAGTTGGGGGAGAAGCTTTTAAAAATGACGTTGCCCACCGGTCTTGGTGTCCTGATTGGCGCGGGCGGAACAATGATGGGGCATTTGCCTAGTATTCCGCTTGATGGTTCTCTTACTTCTTATATGTTTCGCGAGTGGGGGACGCAGGCGAATACCTCTCTCGCAATCACGAGTGGAGACGGGCCGATCAAAAACTGGAGCGGGACACCGCATGATGTGCGTCTGATGGATCTGGTCTATAACCCGGAGCATATCAATCGAATAGAAACAGTCAAATATCACTGTTACTCCTGTCCTCTCGGCTGTGGCGGAAAGCTGAACATCCGTGGAAGGAAGTATGCAGAGTTTGATGAGACACATAAACCGGAGTATGAGACGATTGAAGCATTCGGCCCGTTACTTATGAACTGGAGCCTCGATTCCATCTATCAGCTCAATGAGCTTTTAAACCGTGCGGGGATGGACACCATTTCAGCCGGCAACACCGTCGCATGGGCAATTGAATGCTATGAAAACGGACTTTTGACAAGGGATCAGACGGACGGTCTGGAGCTCACATGGGGTAATACCGAAGCTGTCCTTCAGCTTGTAAAAAATATGATTGCTCGTAAAGGTTTCGGGGGTGCCATAGCTGACGGCGTGAAACGCGCTTCGGAAAAGTTTGGAGGCAAAGAATATGCCATGCATATTGGCGGGCAGGAGCCCGGCATGCATGACGCCCGCAACGATCCACAGTTGGGGATCCATTTCGTGGCAGAACCGGCTCCGGGGAAGCACACCGTTGGAATGAGCATCGAATACAGTGCCATGAGCCTGTGTGATATATGCTCCTGGGCACCGCCTGCCAAACCGCATGCCAAATCCCGCGATGTGGAAGACCTGGAGGATATTGCGCTGATCTCCAAAGCCAATGCCTGCTATACAATGCTCACTGACGGCGCAGGCGGGTGCTATTACGGGCAGATGATGGGGGTCCATATGTGGAAACTCATAGAGTATCTGAATGCTGCAGAAGGATGGAACTATGACGGAGACCACTATATAGAAATCGGAGAACGTATCCAGGCTTTACGGCAGCTTTTCAATATCAAGCAGGGTTTTGACCCGGCTGCTGTCAAGCTGCCTGATCGCATGCAGGGGATTCCTCCTCTCCCTTCAGGACCGCTCAAGGGGATTACGCTGCGCAATCGTGACCAGGTTTCTGCTCACTGGAGGGCATTCGGCTGGGATGACAAAACCGGAGTTCCTCTCCCGGACACAGTAAAACAGCTTGGGATCGACAGGTTGACGGAGGTGATATTATGACAAAGAAGAAGCCGGTGTTTGACTATCTTCTCTGTGTCAGCTGCGGAATCTGTGCGCAGGCGTGTCCTGTGTCTGCCATCGGCATGATGAAGGAGGGGAAAAGCGGAAAATATCGTAATCTGTTTCCGGAACTTGTTAAAGACAATTGCATTGGCTGCGGCAGATGTGCGGATTCCTGCCCGATGGATGTTATCCGAATGGAGGAAGCGGACAGTGAGAGTTAAAATCCTTCCGCCGCATGGCAGTGACCGAAGCATGCTTGACGAGCGATCCTGGGCAGATCTGCCGGAAGGCACCACCGTGCGTGATACCCTCCGCCTTATCCGTTGCAGCCCGCTGAAAGCAAAGGTTTTGCTGATCAGTGTCAACGGCGAACGCAGCCCGCTGGATCGCGAGCTGCGTGAAGGTGATGTTGTAGGCTTCTTTTTCCCGATTTCCGGCGGCTAAATAAAAAAGTTCTTAATTCCTCAAAACAAGAAGAATTAAGAACTTTTTCTATGCTCCAGCGGGGACTCGAACCCCGCTGGATTTGCTGACTATACCAGTATTTACTGGGGGTTTTGATTTTCATTAGTAATTCCGTTAGCAATTAGGCCATTAAAAAATTCGTTGATCTTCTCCGCGTATTCCACCTTGC
>JAFQZI010000107.1 GCA_017406005.1 Oscillospiraceae bacterium
AGCTTCTTCATAGTCGGAGAGGGTTGCCATTCCTTTCAGAAAGTGTATGTAAGCAGTATCAGCTGTCGTATTCAGCGGATAACGCACATTGATTGCCGCGTTGGCGTAATGTCCGTGCTTGTAAGCGAACTTGCAGATTTTTCTTAGGTCAAAATCCGTTACATGCGGGATTTTCACATCTGGGATGCCGGCAGCGGTGCCCTGTTTTTCAAGGGCGGCTGCAATCCGTTTTCCGGTTTTTTCAGTTATCTTCTTAATAGCCATTTCTTATCCTCCTGTCAGAACCGGATTATTCACCGACAAGAACCGATTTGGCGCGGTAAGCTTTCGGCTTCATGCTGCGCATGACTTCCACGAATGCAATGGCAGTATGTCCGGAAGTCGGTGTGATTTCCCAGGTGTTTTCTGCAATGGCGTTCGCTGCAGTCAGTTCCGTAGCCTGATACCAGGCTGCCGAAGAAGTAGTAACATCAACGGTAGTGCCGTATGTTGCGGTAGGCAGGTTTTCAAATTCATCTGCCGTCTTATAAAACCATTTATCAGTGGAAGCCGGTTTATCCCGCTCGATCTTAACGATCATTTTTCCTGCAGCTCCAGGCGCCACGGTAACGGGTAGCACGTTCAGTTCCACGCTGCCGGCATGGTAGTAGAGGGCATCCGCATTTGCTTCCAGCAATGCGTTGAGCGCTTCTGCATTGTCCAGGAGGTTGTTGGCTTCCAGCTCGTTAAGCCCGTTGATGATCCTGCTGCCGAGGATCAGGAAGGAGAATCCCAGTGGGAAGAGCTCATTGCTGATTTCCTTCAGGGTGCAGTTGTCAATCTTGGTAACGATCCCGTCCGTGGTCTTCACAATGCCGTTCTGGTTGAAACGGGATGCTTCAAATAGGAGCAGTCTCATATAGCCATAGGAGCAGAATGCGACACGCCCTTCGTCTGCTGTCTCAAAGTCCGAGAGCGTAGAGAGCCCTTTCAGGAAGCACAGCAGCGGAGAGCCCGCGGTGGAAGTGGTTGCGAAAGGCTGTGCAGTAATTTCCGTCTGGGAATAGTGTCCGTGCTGTTCAGCGAACTTCGCAATCGTCACCAGGTCAAAGCTGTCAACGTGCGGAATCTTTACTTCAGAAGTATTGTCTATGCCGGCAATTCCTTCCATAGCCACAGCCATGCGTTTGCCGGTTCCTTCGGTAATAGGTTTCGTAGCCATATTCTTATTCTCCTTTTCCGCTGCCTTCGGGCAGCATTCTTATGTTTCATCTTTGATATAAAGGACCATAAAAGCGTGTGTATAGGTCTGGCCTGATAGGTCAAGGTTCGAATTGTTTCTGAAAACCCAGCACAGGTTTCTACCGTCAATATAGAGGTTCGAAATGCTGTGATAACCGGTTCCTGCACTGAATTGAATGATTCCGGCAGGTGTATAACCATCAATGTAGTCCAGGTTAATTAATTGTGTTGATGAGTAGGTTTCAGCTGCAAGTCCTGCAACGGTTTTGCTTACGGTCCTTATCTGAAATGTGTATACGTTGATTTCCGGCAGATTCCGCAGATCGTTGTAATCCCCTGAAAATGCGACTTCATGGAGATCAGATCTCAGCAGATAATCGTCCCCGTCTGTCCGCGGTGAGTATGGATCATGCGGTGTGTCCGGTTCTCGTCCGTATACGCCTTCAATCTGCACTTCCAAAAGCTGAGTCTCTGTCGTGATTCTCTGTGTCAGGGTTTCGTTTTCATCGTACTGGGTTCCGACAACATAAACTTCCCAGGTGCCCCTTGTCAGGTTCATCCGGGCGTCTTCACGGATCAGGTTGTCCGTCAGGGCGAAAGTCAGATGCTGTGTACCCATGATGAAGTGTATGTATTTGCTCAGGCCTTCCCAGTCGGGGGTGAAGCTGGCGCTCAGCGTCAGGTATTCGTCCGTTCCCGCTACAACAACGGGTGTCACGATGGAAAGGGCCTGCTGAGTGATTAATAGTTTGATCATTCTGTATTCTCCATGTAAAGCACGGTGAAATTTGCGGAAGCTCCTGTAATGAGTGAAGTAGAAATGTTTCTCGCGCAGAAGACGAGGATATCATCCTGGTAATTGTTCCTCATTACATAGCAGGAATTGGCGACAAGAGCACTGTTGGAAAATTCAAACTCCACGATGCCAATCGGAGTGTATCCGCTCAGAGTAACCGTAATGTTGCCTGAAGCAACGGAACTGGCTCCCGCAATTAATCCCGTTTTGGTATATTCCCGTGTCACCAGGTTTACCCCGCCGGAGGGCAGATTCGCAAAAGCTTCCGCCACAGCCCGGTTCTGGATCGGGTTGGTCGATTCCAGGGAGAGTTCCGCATCCACAGTGATTTCAGATGGCTGCAGGTTGTCGCTGCTGCTGTTGCCCTGTTCCTCATTGCTGCTGGCATAGCCGGCATCTTCCGTGCTGTACTCCTGCACAAAGCGGATCAGGTATTCCCGCATCCGCTGTATGTCCTGGGTAGCGTTGCCGGTCAGGATCGGCGGCAGTTCCGGGATCTTCGGCATCAGTAGTCACTTCCCGTCTCAAGGATTCTGGCGATTGAGTAGATCTTCACATTGCCCATGCCTTCAATCCGCATTCTCAGGTGGTCACAGCGTCTTGGGCGGATTGGCAGCGTCACGGTCCTCAGGTTCTCGGCAATGATTTCCCCGTGCTTTACCCAGATCCCTTTGCTGTCATAATCCAGATATATGCGGATTCTGCTTCCGCCTTCCATGTCCAGCCGGATGTTGTACCGGCTGACATATTTTTTATCCGGGTATTCATAGTACATCACGCCGGTTTCGCCGTACCAACGGACGGTGTCTTCCAGGACGCCTTTGTTTCCGTTCAGGGACAGCATCCGGTTTTCCCCGTCAATGCCGAGGATCTCATTGTCCTGCACGGCAAAGAATTTGAACTGCGTATCGTCTTCCCGCACCCAGAGCCCGTGCTGGCTGTCATAGACAAACGTGTCATAGGTTCCTGCCGGGTTTTTCATTGAGATGTAATAGTTTCCGTCTTCCGCACAGGCCACAGCCTCAGAATATTTGATGTCGCCCAGCTTTTCCGAAATGGATTCCGGTGTGATACCGCCCTGATAGATGCAGATGTTGTTCGGCCCCTTGTAGTAGAGCAGGCCGTTCAGAACAGCAAGGCTTTTGTGGCTGCCCTTCTGCACGCCTTCGCAGACAGTTTCCGCAATCTCATGGGCTCCCTTGGAGCTGACGGCTACACGGTAGATCCTGTTCTCTTTAAAGAAGGTTGGATAGCCGAGATAGTTCACCGCTCCTGTCCATGGCCCGTCAGAGCCGACGGAGGCGGCATAGGGGTCGGTGCTGATCCCTTCAAACACTTTCCAGTCCTGGAAGTCACCGAGGGCGGAGCCGTAGATCTCGTTTATCGGCTCGTTGTCCACAATACCGTACTTACATCCCCAGAGACGGTTCTTTGCTTCGATCACAAAGTCCATCTCTGGGATGCAGTCGGCGGTGAGGGAGGTATATGGATGGGGGTCGGCAACGGTCTTTTTGGGTACAGAACATAGAAATCCGCATGCGGCAGAAGGAGTCGCATCAACGGGGTTGCTCTGATCTGCCCATGTATATTCCGTGCAGATTGTAACTCTAACCTGCGGTCCTGGCTGGTTGTACTGGTCATTGTTTTGCGGGGGTGTCTGAAAGATTACGGTTCCGTTCTGGCGATCAAAGCTCCATCCGGAAGTCATTTGTGCTCCGTCAATGTAAACCCCGTAAACTCTGTTTGCGAGATGAGGAAGGTGATAAGTTCTCACCCCATTTACGGAGTCATATTCAAAAACATATCTCCGGTATAATGGGAAATGATGTCCCGTCCAGTCTCCGAGTCCGGTAGCGGGTGCGCAGTGCACGTAATCCGGCACTGTCACATCCGGCACACGGTTGTACCAGTCATAATAGACGTGCTTTTTCAGCAGTGTTGCAGGATTTCGTCTGAGCCATTCAATGTTGAAATCGTTGGATAGGTCATGGAAAGTCACATCGGATTCAATGTCGGAAACTTTTTCCATCGGGATGAAGAACTGTTCCCCGATGTGGAATTTACTGAGTAGTTTGTCTACTCCAAGTCCGTCATATACGGCTGTATCCGGGTAGAAGCAGAGAAAGAAGTAAAAGGTATCATCCGTCTGTGCCGGATGTTCATAAAAGGCATCGTCCCAG
>JAFQZI010000108.1 GCA_017406005.1 Oscillospiraceae bacterium
CGAGCGCAGCGCTTCATAGCTGTAGATTCCACGGCGTCTATCTTCCAGCGCCTGTGGGGTAGCTCCCATGATGAACCCCAGATATCTGGCTTTTCCCTGCAAAGTATCGTTATACATGGTGAGCAGCTTTTCATAATTATACTGCCTGGTAACAGCATTGGGGATTTTATAGATATTGACAAGCTCATCGATCATGATCATCATACCGGCATAACCTGCCAGGCGGAAAAAGACTGCAAAGAGCTTCAGATAGTCATACCAGTCATCATCCGTAATGATGACGTTAATGCCAAGCTCGTCTTTTGCTTCCTTTTTAAGCGTATATTCTCCCCGGAACCAGCGAACTACTTTTGCCTTCGTCTCGTCGTCTCCATTACAATAGGCATGGTAATAAGCCGAGAGAAGCCTTGCAAACTCGAAACCATGTACCAGTTCACTGACAGAAGAAGTGACAGCATAGATTTTCTGATCAACCGCTGCTGTCAGGGCCGGATCTCCGGGGAGAAAACCGGTCTCCCGGGCAGCTTCCGACTGTACAGCGCTGATCCATCGGTCCAGCACCAATGTCAGGGCTCCTCCTTCAGGTTTTGTCTTCGTGGACAGGTTGCTGATGAGTTCCCGATAGGTAGCAAGCCCCTGCCCCCGAGTGCCCTGGAGGCGACGCTCCGGTGAAAGGTCAGCATCGGCTACAATAAATCCCCGATCCATCGCATAATTACGAATAGTCTGGAGGAGAAAGCTCTTTCCCGAGCCATAGCGGCCGACGATAAACCGAAAAGAAGCTCCTCCCTCTGAAATGATTGCAACATCATGCAGAAGGGCTTCTATTTCATTTTTTCTTCCTACCGTAATATAGGGCAGACCGATCCGCGGAACAACACCGCCCTTCAGAGAATTCAGCACCGTCTGCGAAATCCGTCTCGGCACTTTTATTCTTTGTTCACTCATTTGCTGAAACCTCCCATTATCCGGGTAAGATCTTCTCTGTAGTCCTCTATAAGAGAAAGCATATCGTCATCATAGGAGAGAACCGTGTCCCCTATTTCATCAAAGAAAGCCTCATTGACAGCATCTGCAATGAGGGACGGCATCAGATGATTCTCCCGTACAATTTCTTCTACAGACCCTCCCTGTAAAAGTGTGCGGAGGATCTGCAGTTGCAACGCATCCAACGGAAAATTCGTCAAAACCCCGGACGGCTGCCCTTCAGCATCGGAACCTTCTGTTTTTCCGGATTCTTCTTCCAGTTCCATACGCTCTTCTTCCGTCAGCAGGCTGTCGCGGGTTGTTTTTGCGTCTTCCCGAATCCGCTCAAGGCCTGAAAAATCAATTGCAAGCTTCGGCTTTGCCGCTTCCGCTTTGGCGAAAATATCTGCCTCTATAACAGCATCTATGTATGGCTCCGCCCATGCTTCTTCCTTTTTTTCGCGCAAATAACGACCGGTTTTCAAATAAAAACGGAGCTTCCGATCGGCCGCATGGATAAAGGATTGAAATAGTTTCCGATCAGAAGAGAGGCTTTCATACCTCTCCACTGTCCACGTCCCGTTGCGGCAACGGTATGTGCGGCTGTCATCGAACACATAGTTTCTGTCTTCCGGGTTGTGCTGACTGTAATAAACTGCATTGGCAAGCGGATACCATTTAGAAGAAGCCAGCTCCCCAAAACAGGCAGTAAACAGATTCTTCCCGCTGCGACGATACGTGGAAACTGCTTTTCTCCATACCTCACTGAAAAGATGTTTTCCTTCAACCGCATATCCGACGACAACCGGAGAATCCGCCAGTCTTTCTCCTCCGAGTGTACAAAGAGCAGAAAAAACTTCCTCATCCGTACAGCCCGCCGGATATCGCAAAGAATAAAGAGCCTCATCCTCCCGCAGGAGATCGGGAGCGGCATAACGACGTGCAAAGTCGGGAGGGAGGTCATGAAGCACTGCAAAATCCAGCATCCAGCGCTGTATATTCTTACGCATCCGCTTATCGCCAACGCCGGATTCTACATACCCGGCCAGGAACTCCGCCATTTTTATCAGGCTGTCTTCCGGAGAGGCAGCACCGATCCCGTTAAGAAGTTCATATACGTAAAGATAGGCCGCAGACGTCGGGATGGGACGATATTCCCCTTTTCGAATGCGCGTTCTCCAGGAAAAATAGCCGCGCAGCTGTCTGAGAGTCAAATCACGATAGGTAGGAAAATAACAGACAAACTCTCCCGTCCAGGGGGCATCGTCTTCATAATCCTGCATAAAAATACCCTGACGGTAAAAGTTCCTGCACTTAAGCTGAAAAGACCCGTTTTCATACTCATAGAGACTTCTCATCTGCCCAATCCTGTCCGGGACAGGATCCTCCGGTAAAACGGGTATCCGCTCGGAAAAGTGTATAGCCGTATCACCATATACAGAGGATGGGGCAGCCGGAACCGGATCAAGAATGATGGTAAAGCCCCACTGGTTATCTTTTTCTGATGGTTCCACTGCTTCACCTCCTCATTCCTTTTTATAAAAATTATAACATGTTTGAGGTTAAAATCAAGTGCACAGCATTTCCACACACGATTACGAAAGGGAAAGCCCACTGGCAGAACGAATCTTCCGCCAATGGGCTTTCTGTTATCCATGGTTAATCAAAGGCGTTCGGCACAAGCTTTTTCCAAGGCATCAATAATGATTTTCAATGTCTTAATGCGGGCATACTTTTTGTCATTCGATTCAATGATGAACCAGGGAGCATTTTCCGTGCTGGTCTTTTGGAGCATCTCGTCGATGGCTTCTTCGTACTGCGGCCATTTTTCACGATTGCGCCAGTCTTCCTCGGTAAGCTTCCACTGTTTTTCCGGGGTGTTCTGGCGATCGGTGAAGCGGGCGAGCTGGGTATCCTGGTCGATATGAATCCAGAATTTCAGGACTACCGCACCCCAGTCAGTCAACTGGCGCTCAAACTCATTGATCTCGTTATAAGCACGCTTCCAGTCATCTTCAGTGCAGAAGCCTTCGAGGCGTTCCACCATCACGCGGCCGTACCAGGTGCGGTCGAAGATACAGAAATGACCGCTGCGCGGCAGCCTTGTCCAGAAACGCCAGAGATACTGCCGGTTGAGCTCATGCGGTTCGGGGGAGGCAATCGGGATCACATCAAAACCGCGGGGATCCAGCGGACGAGCCACCCGGCGGATATTCCCGCCTTTTCCGGCAGCATCCCAGCCCTCATAACAGAGAATAACGGGAATTTTCTTGCGGTAAACGGTGTTGTGGAGCTCACTCAGGCGGTCCTGAAGGGTTTTGAGTTCTTTCTTGTACTCTTTGTCGTCCAGGGCGGGAGAGAGGTCGATCTCTCGGAGATACGGCATGTTCAAAAGCGGGAAGCTCTCTTTGAACGGTTTGCCGATGTACCGCCCTTTCTCAAGGCCTTTATCGATCAACCCCACCAGAAGCTTCAGGGCATCTCTCGTCGCGATCCGCTTTCTGCTGCCGTCCAGCACATGCCAGGGGAGAATCTCTCCGGTTTCTTCCATAAATTCGTCATAGGTATCCCGGAAGAGCGAATATTCCCTGTGTTGCCACAGATCGTCTTCCGTAACACGCCATTCCGTCTCGTAACTCTCTCTCAGGGCTGTGAGGCGATCTTTCTGTTCTTCCTTTTCGATGTGGAGAAACAGTTTCAGGACAAGATAACCGCCGTCACGGAGCTGGCGTTCAAACTCATTGGCAGAACGAATCAGATCTTTATACTGTTTTTTTGTGATCTCCCGGCGGAGGAACTTGCGCACGGCACCTTCCATCCAGCCGGAATCATAGAACATGATTTTCCCGTTCTCAGGAATGGCACAGGCATATGGATAAAGGAACGGATATCGCGCTTCCGCCTGCGGGACACTGACCGGGGATACCACGTTGTAAAAGCGTGGATCGATCTCATTGATCAGCTCGTTGATCAGGCTACCCTTTCCAGCTGCCGCCCAGCCTTCGACGAGCACGATGATCGGGAGGCTGCCGCTTCTTACCATCTGCTGCTGGGCAAGAAGTTTCTCCCTAAGGGCTTTAATTTCTTCTTTCAGAGCTTCCTTATCTTCGCCTTTCGGCGGTGTGTATTCTTTCAGCATCATTTTACCTCCTTAGAAAAGCTGACGGCGGGCACGTTCCTTATCCGCGGCCGCATCATCAGCAGGATACCACATGGGTTCCACCAGATGCACATAGCACGCTTCTCCCTCGGAGAAGGTGATGCGATGAGGTGTCTGTACTTTGAGAAGCTGGTCGCCCACAGGAACAAGATATTCCGTACGATCAGTAAGGAAAATGCGTTTTTCGATATGGCTTGCAAATCCGCCTTCTCCCGCCCCGATGAGTGCAATTTCGTTCGGCCTTGTGGCAACAACCATTTCATCGGCAACGCCGTCGGGTACCCGGAGATCCAGTGCCTGCTCCATATGGCCTTTGGGATACGCTTTCCCGTCCTTTATGACGACATTGATAAACGTACTTTCACCGAGGAAGTTGTGCACGAAACGGTTGCAGGGTTTGTTATACAGATTTTCCGGTGTATCAATTTGCATAATCTTGCCCATATCACAGACCATCATGCGGTCGGAAATCGCCATTGCTTCGGACTGGTCATGCGTGACAAAAATGATGGTAAAGTTGAATTTTCTCTGGAGTGCTTTGATTTCAAAGCGCATTGTCTCACGCAGTTTGGGATCCAGGTTTGAAAGAGGCTCGTCCAGAAGCATCACTTTGGGGTTTGTTACGATGGCGCGTGCCAGGGCAATACGCTGCTGCTGACCGCCGGAGAGATCCCCGGGGAAGACGTTCTCCAAACCGGTAAGGCTCGTATGATGCAACGCCTCATTGACCTTTTTGGTGATGTCCGTCTTATTCATCTTCTGAATTCGCAGCGGGAAAGCAACGTTTTCAAACACGTTCATATGCGGCCAGACTGCAAACGCCTGGAACACCATGCCGAGCCCGCGCTCTTCCGGCGGAACATAGAGGTTTTTCTTTTTGCTGGAAACAAGCTTGCCGCAGAGTTCGATTTCGCCTTCCGTAAGGTCTTCAAAGCCGGCTATCATACGGAGCGTCGTAGATTTTCCGCATCCTGACGGCCCCAAAAAGGAGAAGCATTCCCCTTCGTGGACACGAAGGTTGAAATCGTCAACAGCGACAATGTCCCCCAGTGTTTTGGTGGTAAATCTTTTTGTCACATGATCAAGAACGATCTGGTCAGCCATGTGTTATACCCCCTTCCTGTCTTTGGTCAGCGCGTTGACGATGGTATTGAGAATAATGATAATACCGATGGCAACTGTTGCAAGAGCAGCAGCCTGCGGAATCATACCAGCGTCACGCAGAGAATAGATCTGAACACCGAGGGTACGCGTGTACGGGCCATAGAGCAGAATGGAGGTTGTAACTTCGCGCATGGCAGGAAGGAAAATCAGGAAGAAGCCGCTCACCATGGCGGGGCGAATCAGCGGAAGCGTCACATCGGCCAAGCTCTCCGTATGGGAAGCACCACAGACACGGGCTGCTTCCTCGAGAGAAGAGTGCACCTGCAGGAGAGCCGCGGAGGACGTCTTCATACTGAAGGAGAGATAACGGGCAAGGTAGGCTACAAGAATAATCCAGATAGTGTTATACAGGTTGATACCGGCAATACGGCCGCTCCATGCGAGAATCACACCGATGGAGAGAACCGTGCCGGGGATGGCATACGGCAGCATGGAGAGAACCTCCAGAACGCCCGCTCCTCTCGGCCTGATTTTCTGCACGACATAGGCAATCAGTGTGCCAAGGAACATACAGATAATACCAGCCGTAATGGAGACGAAGAGCGAGTTGCGGATGGAGGAAATCGTTCCGTTTGCCGTGAAGACTTTCTGGTATTGTGCGAAAGTGAAGTTTTTGAACGCGATGGGAAGCCCGTATGCCTTGAGGAAGGAAATCAGGACGATCATCACGAGAGGAACAATAACAATCAGCACAAGGGTAAGAATGGCGAGGAGGAGTAGCGGAATCTTTGCACCGCGGAGTTTGATGAGGGTCGGCCGCATGGATTTTCCCTTGATGATATCATAGCTGCCGGAAGAAAGGATCTTATTCTGCAGGATCAGTGCAATGGCAACAACAACCACCAACATGACAGAAAGCGCAGCCCCCTGCCGAATGCCGTCGAACGATCCGCCGGAGTTGTAAATAACTGCGTAGATACGCGTCGGCAATGTATAGATGCCTTTTGCATATCCCAGAATAGAAGGAACACCAAAGTGAGCAAGTGAGGTCGTCAGGATCAGAAGAGCGCCGGCAGAAATGGCCGGTTTCACCAGCGGCAGGGTAATCTTAAGAATAACCTGACCCTGTTTTGCCCCTGCAATACGGGCAGACTCTTCCAGCGTCGGGTCCATGCGTTCCAGTGCAGAGACAACCTGCATGAAAACAAACGGGAAATAATAACTGACTTCCACAAACACAATGCCCCAGACTGAGTTGATATTGATCGGCATCGATTTCAGATGGAAAAGATTGACCAGCATCTTGTTGATATAGCCCGAACGGCCGTTGAACATCATGTCCCACGCCATAGCGCCGAGGAACGGCGGAAACATATACGGGATATTAAACAATGCTCTCATCAGACCTTTTGCCGGAATGTCGCTGCGGCCGAGAAGCCAGGCATAGAAAACACCCATAATAGTACCTAAAATGGTGGCAAATACCGCTATTTTCAGCGTATTCCACATAGCTTCCAGGTTTTTCTTTTCTGTAATCTGCTCGACAAACATGTCGATTTCCAGCTTACCTTCATTGAAGAATGCATTGTAGATGATCATTACAATCGGGATAACTACGATAATCAGCAACAGGATAAAACAGATTACAGTCATCAGTTTATCCATATTCAGACGCTTGCGCCCGTCAACAGCTGCGAGCTCAGCACTGACACCGCCATACTGACTCATGCAGATTTTCCTCCTTTCTCAGTGGGATAGAAGCGCGTATTCAAAAGACGGATTCCGACAGTCTCTCCCTCAACGGCAATCCCCTTTGTGCGGGCATCCAGCATACTCTGCTGTACGCGGATCTGTTTCTGTCCAAGGGACAGGAAGTAGTTATACTCACTGCCCAGGAACACCCTTGAATCAACTTTTGCTTTCAGAGGGGAAGATTCGTCAAACACAATGTCATTCGGCCGGACACCGATATCATAGCCGCCGTTTCGTGCTTCCTGAGGAACCTCATCGGGATAAGGAATTAGTTCTCCGCAATCAAGTACCAGCATACCATCTTTATTTAGTAACGGGATGAAATTTGAAACCCCTATAAACTCAAATGTAAAGCGGTTTGCCGGGCGGAGAATCACCTCTTCATCCGTTCCGTACTGGCAGAGTTTGCCATCCGGTTCCATAATTGCCATTTTATCACATAGCTGCAGAGCCGACTGCTGATCATGCGTGATATAAAGAATCGTTGCGCCGAGACGTTTCTGAATCATGCGGATCTCGAGAAGCATTTCTTCTCTTAACTTAGCGTCCAGGTTTGTGATCGGCTCATCCATTACGAGAACATCGCTGTCTACCACCAGTGCTCTTGCAATTGCCACGCGCTGCTGCTGACCGCCGGAAAGCTGATTCGGCAGGTGATTGGCATATTCCGTCATGTGCACCTGTTCCAGTGCCCGCATCGCTCTTTCTCTGATCTCCTCTTTC